>NZ_JABDRI010000055.1 GCF_013041805.1 Lutibacter sp. | reverse complement strand
TAATATTACCACTACCGAAATATTAAGCGATGATAATACAGATATTCTAAACGAAATTGTAGAAAAAGAAAAAGTGGCTCTCTTATATGGAAAAAATCCTAATGAAGTAAATGGTGCTTTTTTAATGTTAACAAAATTAGGGTATACAAATATCAAGATTTTATCGGTAGAAAATAGTTATTCAGACAATCAATTGATTACTAAAAATGTAACAATAGAAGAACCTATTGCTGATATAAAAGCTTTCATTGATGAATCTGTGAAAAAAGCGCAAAAAGATGCTGAAGAAAAAGTAGTGGTTAGAAAACCACCTAAGAAAAAGATTATTACTGTTAAAAAGAAGAAAAAAGCACCGGCTGAAGGTGGTTGTTAGTTTAAATTTGATTTCTAAAAAAAGCTGTTTTTAAATTTTAAAAACAGCTTTTTTTATATTCAATATGTACTTTCAAAACTTTAGTAGTCAGAATTCACATCCCAAGACTCTAAACTTTCTTTAATAGACTTTATAAACATACCTCCTAGCGCTCCATTTACAACTCTATGATCATACGAATGCGAGATAAACATTTTATGTCGTATCCCTATAAAATCACCTTCTGAAGTTTCTATAACAGCAGGGACCTTTCTAATAGCTCCTAATGCCAAAATAGCAACTTGTGGCTGATTGATAATTGGTGTTCCAAAAACACTACCAAAACTTCCAACATTTGTAACCGTATAGGTTCCTCCCTGAATATCATCAGGACTTAATTTACCATTTCTCGCCTTCATTGCTAAATTGTTAACAGATTTAGTCATTCCAACTAAATTTAATTGATCAGCATTTTTAATTACTGGTACAATTAAGTTTCCATCGGCAAGAGCAGCAGCCATTCCTAAGTTTATAGATTTTCTTTTAATAATTTTATCTCCATCAACAGAAATATTAATCATAGGAAACTCCTTAATTGCTTTCGCTACAGCCTGCATAAAAATTGGAGTAAAGGTGATTTTCTCATTCTCCCTAGCAAAAAACGAATCTTTTATACGCTCTCTCCATTTTACAATATTAGTTACATCAACCTCAATAAAAGATTGCACATGAGCCGAAGTTTGAACAGATTCGACCATATGATGGGCAATTAATTTTCCCATACGGCTCATTTCAATAACCTCATCTTCACCATTTACAGAAACTGGAACAGCCTTTTTTGGTGCTATTTCACTTTCCACAACAGGCTTAATTTCTTCAACCGTATCAACCTTAGCTACCTCTTTATCTACAGTTCTTCTTCCACTTTCTATATAAGCTAAAATATCATCTTTAGTAACTCTATTATCTTTGCCAGTTCCTTCAATGGCTTCTAACTCTTCCATTGAAATTCCTTCTGTGGTAGCAATTTTTCTAACAAGTGGTGAAAAGAATTTTCCAGATGCCGAAAGTTTTTCAATCGCAAATTCTTTGCTAATAGTCTCTACTTCTTTTTCAATTTCTTTTACCACTTTTGGCTCTTCAATTGAAATCTCTTTTTGAGTTACATTTAAAGAATCGCTACCCTCAATTTCAATAACAGCAATAGTATCTCCTACTTTCACCACAGTATCAACATCAAACAATATTTCGGTTAGCGTTCCTTCCACCTCGCTAGGAACCTCTGAATCTACTTTATCTGTAGCAATTTCAACAATGGCTTCATCCATCTCAACAGTATCTCCAACATTTTTAAGCCAAGATGTTATGGTTGCCTCAGCAACACTTTCACCCATTTTAGGAAGTTTTATTTCAAATCTAGACATTGTGATTTTTTTTAGGTTTTGCAAATTTACAAAAAATATAGTCTCAAAATTATTGTTTAAGTTTTTTTAGCCTAAAAATATATTTTAGCACAAATAGTATTATCATAAATATTGGAGCAATTATTAGGCTAAATTTAAATTTTATGCAATGTATCTACCAAAATATAATTAATAGTTTAAGATATACATCACTTAAAATATATCATTTTTTTTAAAAATTCACTTAGCAACAATTATTACATTCAAATGTAACTTTTAGGACGCTTTCATCTTTATTTTTATTGCCTAATTTATTAGTGTATTACCTATTTAATTGTTTTTCAATAATTTAAAATATTTGAATTCCTGACTTATATCATATTTTAAATATTTATATGTAACTAAATTTACATAATAATTTGAACTAAATATTAAACACAAACAAATATCCAATATTATGAAAAATTTAAAACTGATAGGCTTCTTAGTAATTTTCGCATCAAGTCTAACATTTATTCAATGTACAAGTGACCCTATTATGGGCCCTCAAGGTATATCAGGTATTGACGGTACTGATGGCATAGATGGAGTAAATGGCGTTAACGGGGTTGATGGAACCGCATCGTGTGTAGCTTGTCACAATAATAGTCATCGCGAACCAATTAATGAATCATACGCTATGTCAGGACACGCAGCAGGAGGTGCAGTTGGATATGCAGGAGGAAGAAATGGTTGTGCGCAATGTCACTCAAATGAGGGTTATCTTGATTATTTAAACACTGGTGCAACTAACCCTGATGGTTATACTGGTCAAGGTCCAGTATCTTGTATGACTTGTCATGATCAACATAGTACATTTGACTTCGAGAATGATGGACATGATTTTGCTTTGAGATCAATAGATGCTGAAGTTTTATATTATGATGGAATAACTGTTTTAGACTTTGAAGGTACGAGTAATAACTGTATTGCTTGTCACCAACCAAGAAATTCTTATGTAATTCCTGCAGGGTCTGATCCATACGAAATTACAAGTAAGCGATTTGGACCACATCATGGACCACAATCAACTGTATTAGAAGGTATTCTAACTGCTAATATACCTGGTTCTGTAGGTTACCCAGGTTCAGGGGCAAACGGTGACAATACTCACAGGACAGGATCTAGTTGTGTAAGCTGCCATATGGGAGCAAGCACAGATCCAAATACCGGAATGCACTCTTTCTGGGTTACTGAAGACTCTTGTACTGCATGTCATACGAATGGAGCTCCAGCTGAAGTTACAGACTTTACTGCTGATATGGCTACTTTAAAACAATTACTAATGGATAAAGGCCTTCTACTAGAAGACAATTACCTAATACCAGGTACATATCCAAATATTGAAGCACAAGCTGCTTGGAACTATAGAACTTTACTTGAAGATAAAAGTCATGGTGTTCATAACCCTAAACTTTCAAAAGCATTACTTAAAAACTCAATTGAAGCTTTACAATAATATTGATATAAAAACTCAGGAGATGGTATCTCCTGAGTTTTTACTCTAATTTACATCAGTGTAATGCAGCTAACTTTTTAATTTCAATAAAGAATTAGAAAGAAAAAGTTAACAAATTAAAAATAAAACAAATGAAAAAACTATTGCAAATAGTTCTAGTTAGCAGCTTAAGTTTATTGTGCTTTTCATGTTATTATGATGAAATTCCTGATTACATACTTAATCCGCCAGAAATACCAACAGATCCAGGAGATCCTGATTTTGTTGCCATAACACTAAGTACTGATATACAACCTATTTTTACTGCTAATTGCATTGGTTGTCACAACGCTAACAGAGATCCGGACTTAAGAGAAGGAAATTCTTATAACGCCTTACTTTCTGGTTATGTAACAGCTAATAATGCAAGCGGAAGTGAACTTTACACAACGGTTAACAGTGGACATGGAGGCTTATCTGCCCAAGAAATTGAATTAATTAAAGCTTGGATAAACCAAGGCGCACTAGATAACTAAATTTTAAGATATTTAATATGAAAAATTATATAAAATTACTTTTTATCTTTCTAATATTACCTTTTATAGCTATTGCTCAAGAAGATGATGGAAAAGATAAAAAAGTAAAAGAAAAACTTGAAAGAGATGCGTTTGAAAGTTCTCTAATTATTGACAACCCGTCAAATGTTCTATTAAGTAAAGATGCTCTTGAAGTTCAAATGCAGCATAGATTTGGTGTAGTTAATAGTGATTCAGGAAATGACATGGCAGGATTTTGGGGAGATTCTAATATTAGAATAGCGCTTTCATATGGTATTCATGAACGATTAACAATTGGATATGGAACTACAAAATTTAATCGTTTACAAGATTTCAATTGGAAATTGGCACTACTAAGACAAACAAGATCTAACAGTATGCCTATAAGTTTAACCTACTATGGTAACTTTACTATTGATGCACGGACAAAAGATAAATTTAGTATGATTCAAGATCGCTATTCTTATTTTAATCAAGTTATCATAGCTAAAAGATTCAACACAAAACTTTCATTACAAATTGCACCGAGTATTTCTCACTACAATTTAGTGCATCCTGATATGGAAAATGATTTAGTTTCTGTTGCTTTTGGTGGTAGATATAAAATAAGCCCTCAAACATCAATTTTATTTGATTATAGCCAGCCTATAACAAAATTTGATAATGACATGGATCCTAAAGCTGGTTTTAGTATTGGTTTTGAATTTGCAACATCAGCTCACGAATTTCAGTTAATTGCGACTAATTATAATGGTTTAGTTCAACAAAAGAACTATATGTATAACCAACAAGAGTTTGCTCCTTTTAAAGGTCAATTCTTAATCGGTTTTAACATTACAAGAATTTACAATTTTTAAGTAAAAATTAAAAATAAACAGGCTAATATATAGATAAATCACCCCAAATGATTTTCAATATTATATTAGTCTGTTTCTTTTTTATACTGAACTAATTATCAAACGCTTAAAATACTTAAACATCTTATTTCAGCTAAATTCTAAACCAACTAAAACTTATTTTAATATTGAATTCACTGACATAAATCATAGTAAAATAATCCTTATGTAACTAACTTTACATAAGAACATTTAACATAATTTATCATAGATTTTTAACATTATGGAAAACAATAAAAACGACAAAAAAAGCACAAACAGGCGTAATTTCTTAAAGTTAGGTCTTCTGTCTAGTGTTACTGCTGTTGCAGGTGCTTCTTTAATTTCAAACTTAGCAGTTCAAGATGAAGAAGTAGCTGAATCTGGTGAAAAAATGAGATTATTAACTCCAGATGGTAAAATAGTTGAAGTTGATGCTACCAATGTCAATCAATATCCTGAAGCACTAGTAACTCCAGAAGAATCACGAGAAGGCATACCTAATCGAAAATTTGTAATGGTAATAGATTTAGCAAAATGTAAAAATGCTAGAAAATGTGTTGAAGGATGTCAAAAAGCTCACAAATTAGATTATAATGAAGAGTTTATGAAAGTTCAACTAATTCAAGATAATCCAGAAGCTTCTCCATATTGGTTACCAAAACCATGTTTCCATTGTGATGAACCTCCTTGTGTAACTGTTTGCCCAACTGGAGCGACTTTTAAACGTGAAGATAATATTGTTTTAGTAGACAACGATCGTTGTATTGGGTGTAAATTTTGTATTACAAGTTGCCCATATTCTGCGCGTCAATTTAATTGGGGACACAAAGAAAAATTTGATGATAAATCTCAACCATATTCTCCAGAAACAAGTGTACCAGCAGCGGAAGGAACTGTCATGAAATGTGATTTCTGTCCTGATATGTTGAGACAAGGTAAACTTCCACATTGCGCAACTTCATGCCCAATGGGCGTTATCTATTTTGGTGATAAAAACGAGGATATTGTAACAAATGGTGAAGAAACTGTACGTTTTTCAGAACTTATTAAAGACCGAGGAGGTTATCGTCATTTAGAACATTTAGGTACCAAACCAAATGTATATTATTTACCTGCTGTAAATAGACAGTTCCCATTAGAACGTGGTTTTGATGTTGAAGAAGATATCATAGAACGCTACAAGGATGTGCCGTTTGTTCAAGATTTAAAAAAACAAGGTAAAATTTAATTTCAAAACTCTTAATTATGAATTTAGAAAATAGAAAAAGAGAATTGGCTAGAGAATTTTCTCCTATGTTAGAAAAAACGACCAAAACTTCTAAAATTTGGATAGGCTTTTTAATAGCTGTAATTTTAGTTGGCGTGTATGCTTTTTTTGTTCAATTATTTAAAGGACATATTGTTACAGGAATGAGAGATAATGTAGTATGGGGAATTTACATTATAAATTTTATATTTTTTGTATGTTTAAGCTATTCCGGAGCATTTATTTCAGGTGTGTTGCATTTTTTTAAAACTCCTTGGAAAAATTCGGTTTCAAGAATTGTTGAAATAATTACCGTTTTATCGTTAATTGTTGGCCCAATATTTATTCTACTATGTATTGGTCGTTTAGATAGATTGCATTATTTATTTATATATCCAAGAATTCAATCGCCAATTACTTGGGATATTATAGCAATTATGACTGATTTAATTGGTTGTTTTATCTATTTATACCTAACATTTATACCTGATTTTGCTATCCTAAGAGATCATAGTGAAAATGCTTCAAAATGGAGACAAAAAGTATATAAATACTTAGCTATTGGTTATCAAGATACTCCTACTCAAAGAGAAAAACTCCATAAAATAACACGTACAATGTCAGCAATGGTAATTGCATTAGCAATTGTTGCCTACTCCGTACTTGCATGGATTTTTAGCTTAACACTGCAACCTGGATGGAACAGCTCAATTTTTGCCCCATATTTTATAATTGCTGGTTTATACTCTGGTATAAGCGTAATTATTATAGCTATGTATCTTATTAGAAAATATTACCATTTAGAACATTATATTAGAAAAGTACATTTTATTGGTGCTGGAATTGTGTTATTAGTAATTTCATTATTATTTGGTTATTTTACGTTCAGTGAATATTTTTCACGCTGGTTTAGTCATAAACTCTCAGATGCTAACTTGCTAAATACACTTTTCACACGATATTTTTGGATGTTTATTTTTGCTAACTATATTGGTGTATTAGTACCAATAGCCATCTTATTTTTCAAAAAATTAAGGACTATAAAATCCATCACATTTGCAGCTGTAATTGCTGTTATAGGATTATGGTTTAATAGATATTTAATAGTTGTACCTACTCTAGAATCGCCTTATTTACCAATTCAAGACACAAGAGAAGAATTTGTTCATTACACGGCCACTTGGATTGAATGGTCTTTAAGCTTTGCTGGAGTTGCGGCATTTATTTTATTCTTTATTTTAATTATGAAATTGGTACCTGTTATACCAATGTCTGGAATTATAGATAATGAGAGAGAGCAGAAAAAGGTTAAAAAATCTTTTAAGAAAATTGTAACTGAGTAATTTAATAACGTAGAAATCATGAAAAGTTTAAATTATAAATACACCATTATTACTTCACTTATAATAGCATTTTTATTTAGTTTTAATTTATTTGCTCAAGAGGAAGATGCAAGTAACTATAGAATGAGATTTAATTTAAAAACTATTAAACAACACGATAATTCTAGATTGCTTGAAGCTAGTTTTATTGGACAAAATAAAAAAGATAGAAAAGATAGAATTCCTGTTTTTGATGCAGAAATAGCATTTTATAATGGAACTGATTTATTAGGTATTGCAAAAACTTCAAACGAGGGAATTGCTCAATTGATAGTTCCTGAAAATCAAATTTATACAACAGATGAAGATGGGTATATTAACTTTATAGCAAAGTTTGAAGGTTCTGATGGATTGGATGAAGAAGAAGATGATATTCAAGTTAAAGATTTATTTTTAGAATTAAATTTAGAAGAAATTGACAGTGTAAAAACTGTACTAGTGACAGCTTTTACTATTGACAGTTTAGGAGTAAAAACTCCTCTAGAAGAAGCTGATTTAATAATTTCTATTAATGGAATGATTTCAAAAATGATATTGGAAGAAGGCACTATTGAAGATGGTGAATTCGAGTTTGAGTTTCCTACGGATATTCCTGGTGATGCTAATGGTGATATTATGGTTTATTCAATTATTGAAGATAATGATGATTTTGGAAATTTAATTCAACAAAAATCTATAAATTGGGGGACGTTCAAAACCGAATCTGTTAAAGACGGAAATACATTATGGTCTGAAGCTGCACCAATATGGATGTATATCGTATTAACAATTTTATTAGTTGGGGTATGGGCAAATTACGTATACACCGCAATAAATTTATTTAAAATTAAAAAAGAAGGACAAGAGATTGCCTTAGCAGCTGAAAAAGAACTTGAACAGTAAAAAACAGAAAATCAATTAGATAAAAATTATTTGGCACTAAATTTGCCTTTAACTATATAAATTAACATAAACATTAAAATCAAAAAAGAAAAAAAATGAAAACAATTAAATTTTTAACATTCATCGGAATTATTTGCTTAGGACTTTTATCTTTCAACAAGCTAGTTCAAGAAGAATGGAAAGTACCTGCAAAATATGAAAAAATGACAAACCCTGAAGAAGCTTCTAAAGATAATATTGCAATTGGAAAGTCTATGTATTCTAAACATTGTAAATCTTGCCATGGTAAAGAAGGTTATGGTGATGGACCAAAAGCTGACGAAGTAGATGGAGATTTAGGAGATTTTTCTACTGAAGAATTCCAAGCGCAATCTGACGGAGCTCTTTTTTACAAAAGCTACATCGGCCGTTTAGACATGCCAAACTTTGAGAAGAAAATGAGTGAAGAAGATATGTGGCTTACTGTTCATTATATGAGAACTATGGGTGAATAAAATAATAACATATTTAGTATCAAAAAAGCCGAACAGTACTGTTCGGCTTTTTTATGTATTTATTTTTATAATTTAAATAGTCATTGAAAAAACTCTCGTTTCTGGTTTGTTCTCAATCAAACGTAAATCAAAAGCCATACAAATATTTCTGACAAACATTCTTCCCTCCTCTTTTACTTTAATTCTGTTATCTGTAATATCAATTAAGCCATCATCAACAATTTCACTTAAACGATCAACAATTTCATTTTTAACCTTTGTGTCTAAACCAATCTTCCACTCTGTTTCCAGATTACACATTAAATTCAAAATGTGTTTTCTAATAATTAAATCAGTTTCAGTTAATAAATGACCTCTAAAAATTGGAATAATTCCTTTATTTACTTTTTCGGTATAAGCTTCAATTGTTTTTTCATTTTGAGCAAATGCATACCACGAATCACTAATAGAAGACATTCCTAATCCTATCATTAATTCAGTTTTCCCTGCAGTATATCCCATAAAATTCCGATGCAATTTTTTTGCTTCCATAGCTTTATGCAACGAATCAGTTGGCAATGCAAAATGATCCATTCCTATTTCAACATAACCATTATCAAAAAACAACTGCTTTCCTAATTCATATAAATGCCTTTTTTCACTATCCTTGGGTAAATCATTTTCATCAAAACCTCGCTGACCCACACCTTTAATCCAAGGAACATGAGCATAACTATAATATGCTATTCTATCTGGTTTTAAAGCAATTGTATTTTTTATTGTATTTCGAATGCTTTCTTCAGTTTGAAAAGG
Source organism: Lutibacter sp. (assembly GCF_013041805.1). Lineage (GTDB taxonomy): Bacteria > Bacteroidota > Bacteroidia > Flavobacteriales > Flavobacteriaceae > Lutibacter. Next base: position 62,806 of record NZ_JABDRI010000055.1, on the reverse strand, counting down.
TAAACCAAAAATTAAATCGTGACTTATAGATTCATATCCTATTTTACGAGATAAATCATTTACACGTTTAACTTGTTCAAAACTTTGAACTCTATGAATTGCTTTTTGGACAATTGGATCATAATCTTGTATTCCAAAACTATTTCTTCTAGAGCCTAAATCATATAAAGTTTGTAATTGATCTTCTGATGTATGATTAGGGTGACCCTCATAACTAAAATCAAAAGTTTCAAATTTATCTGCTCGTTTAAATATCCCGTTTATTAATTTTTTTAAATTAGCTGAAGAAAAAAAAGTTGGTGTTCCACCACCTAAATGAATTTCTCTAATTTTAGGTCTTTCAACCAATAAATCACAATACAAATCCCACTCTTTTAACACGGTATCCATATAAGGTTGCTCCACTTCATGACGCTTTGTTATTTTTTTATGACAAGCACAAAACGTACATAAACTTTCGCAAAAAGGTAAATGAATATAGAGGCTTATCCCTTCATGGTCATTACTTTCATCAAATGATTTTTTAACCGTATTTTTCCAGTCTTGCAAAGTAATTCCTTCTTTATCCCAAAAAGGAACTGTTGGATAACTCGTGTATCTCGGTCCTGGTATATTATATTTTTGAATTAATTTACTCATTATGTGTTGTATTCCTTAACAGCATCAATAAATGCTTTTGCATTATCTAAAGGTATGTGAGGTAAAATTCCATGACCTAAATTTACAATGTACTTATCTTTTCCAAAATCATCAATCATTTCTTTTACCATAGATTTTATCACTTTTGGAGGCGATAGCAATCGTACTGGGTCAAAATTACCTTGTAATGTAATTTTATTTCCTGTTAATTTTCTTGCTACTTTCGGAGTCACTGTCCAATCAACACCTAAAGCAGATGCATTTGAGTTTGACATCTCTTCCAATGCAAACCAACATCCTTTTCCAAATGCAATAACTGGTGCATCATCTTTTAATGCTTCAATAATTTGATTAATGTATTTCCAAGAAAATTCTTGATAATCAGTTGGAGATAGCATTCCTCCCCAAGAATCAAAAACCTGAACCGCATTTACTCCCGATTTTACTTTTTCTTTCAAATATGCAATAGTTGTATCTGTTATTTTTTGTAATAAAGTGTGCGCTGCGATTGGCTGTGTAAAACAAAATTCTTTTGCCTTATCAAAGTTTTTTGAACCTTGACCTTGCACGCAATAACATAATATTGTCCAAGGTGAACCTGCAAAACCAATTAATGGAATATCATCATTCAACATTTGCTTAGTTACTTTAATAGCGTCCATCACATATTTTAATTCCACAGTTACATCTGGAACAATTACATTATCCACATCTTTTTGAGAACGAATAGGATTTGGCAACCATGGCCCAATACCTTCTTTCATTTCCACTTCAATATTCATTGCTTGTGGAATTACCAAAATATCTGAAAATAAAATAGCAGCATCCATTCCATATCTACGAATTGGTTGTACTGTAATTTCTGAAGCTAATTCAGGAGTTCTACAACGTGTAAAAAAATCATATTTTTCACGAATTGCTATAAACTCTGGCAAATATCTTCCTGCCTGACGCATCATCCAAACTGGTGGTCTTTCAACCGTTTCCCCTTTTAGAGCTCTTAAAAATAAATCGTTTTTAATCATTTATTGCTAGTGTAATTTTTTATAAAATATTACTTTTATTTTTTCTCTTTATCTGCAACCGCTTTCATTGCAACATTGATAGCCGATCTCACTTTATAAATATCTCTTTTTGTCATAGCAGTTCCTAAAAACCAAGCTTCAAATTGAGAAGGAGGCAAAAACACTCCATTCTCCATCATTTTCCAAAAAAATGTTTTGAATTTAATAGTGTCACTCGTTTGAGCTGATTTAAAATCAACTACTTTTTCTTTTGTGAAGAAAGCATTTATCATAGAACCAAATCGATTTACTTGTAAATCGATCCCATTTTCTTTTGCTGCAGCTTTTAAAGAACGCTCCAAAAAAGCAGCTGTTTTTTCAAAATCTTTATACGGATCTCTTTTTTGCAACTCCTTTAAAGTTGCTATTCCACAACTCATCGCAATTGGATTTCCAGACAACGTACCTGCTTGGTACATTTCTCCTAGAGGAGCAACCATTTCCATAATTTCATTTCTTGCACCGTAAGCTCCAACTGGAAAGCCTCCACCAACAACTTTTCCTAAACAAGTAATATCAGCTTGAATTCCTAACAATTCCTGAGCTCCACCAAATTTTGAACGAAAGCCTGTCATTACTTCATCAGCAATTAATAAAACTCCACTTGCTTTAGTTAGGTCTCTAAGTTCTTCAATAAATTCTTTAGTTGGTTCAACAACTCCCATATTTCCAGCAATTGGCTCAAAAATTACAGCAGCTACATCTTTGTTTTCAGCTAAATGTTTTTCAACACTATCAATATTATTAAACTCTGCTATTAATGTGTTCTTCACTGCATCATCTGGAACACCTTTACTTCCTGGTAAACTTAATGTTGCCAAACCTGAACCAGCAGCTACCAATAAAGCATCTGAATGTCCGTGATAGCAACCCGCAAATTTTATAATTTTATTCTTACCTGTGTAAGCTCTCGCTAAACGAATAGCACTTAATACCGCTTCCGTTCCTGAATTTACAAATCTAACTTTATCCATTCCCGGAAAAGCATCACAAACCATTTCAGCTAAAATAATTTCTCCTTTTGTAGAAGCCCCAAAAGTATACCCATTTCTCATATACTTTTTTATTGTTTTTTCTACAACTGAATTTCTATGACCTAAAATCATAGGTCCATATGAAAGCACAAAATCTATATATTCATTTCCATCTACGTCATAAATTTTGCTTCCTTTTGCTTTTTCAATGAAAATTGGAATTCCTCCAACAGATTTAAAAGCTCTAACCGGCGAATTTACAGCACCAACTAAGTGCTTTTTTCCTCTCGTATATAATTCTAATGATTTTTCTAACTTCATTTTATCTTATTTTTTCAATAATAATTTTGCTACTTCTTTAGCAAAATAGGTAATAATTATATCTGCTCCTGCTCTTTTCATTGACAACAAACTTTCCATCATTACTCTTTCTCCATCAATCCATCCATTTGCTGCTGCGGCCTTAATCATCGCATATTCTCCACTTACATTATAGCAAGCGATTGGCCTGTCAAAATTGTTTTTTAAATCTCTAATAATATCCAAATAAGATAGAGCTGGTTTTACCATTAAAATATCGGCTCCTTCTCGATCATCAAAAATTGCTTCGCGCATTCCTTCATCTCTATTTGAAGGATCCATTTGATAGGTTCTTCTATCTCCAAAGGTTGGAGCAGAATCTGCTGCATCTCTAAATGGCCCATAAAATGCCGAAGAATATTTTACGGCATATGACATAATTGGTAAATTTGGAAATCCAGTATTATCTAATGCTTCTCTAATTGTTTCAATCATACCGTCCATCATACCTGATGGCGCTACCATATCTACACCAGCTTTGGCGTGTGAAATAACTTGTTTGGCTATGTTTGGAAGAGTAGCATCATTATCAACGTCGTTGTCATGAATAATTCCACAATGACCGTGACTTGTATATTCACAAAAACAAACATCAGTAATTACATATAAACTCGGATAATTTTTCTTTATAAAACGAACAGCTCGCTGCATAATTCCATCATCGTTCCAAGTTTCTGAACCTTCTTCATCTTTTTCCGAAGGAATTCCAAAAAGTAACACCGCTGGAATATCTAAAGCCACAACTTCATCTAATTCCTTTGAAATTCTATCTAAAGAAAATCGTTTAATTCCAGGCATTGAAACTATTTCTGTTTCGATATTCTCGCCTTCCTCAATAAACAACGGATAAATTAAATCGTCAATAGTTAATTTATTCTCTCTAACTAATCGACGAATATTTTCAGTTTTACGTAATCGTCTGGTTCTATACATAGGTAATTCTTTTTATTCTTGAAAATAGTTGTTTACAGATTTTATAACACTCTCAACTGAAGGTGATTCAGCTATGATAACATTTTTAAAATATTTATTTGCTTCTAATGCTGTAGTTTGACCAATACAAAATGCAATACTTTCATTGGTTGATTTATTATCTTTTAAAAAACTTTCAATTCCTGTTGGGCTAAAAAATAGTATTCCCTGATACTTTTGATCTATTTTTCTTGGAGTTAATTGTGTTTGATAGCACTCAATTTCTTTAACCGAAATGTTATTTTTGGATAAAATAGTTGGTAACTCATCTCTCCTTTTATTCCCACAAAAATAAGTTATTTCTTCTCCATTAAGATTATCAACAAGATAGTTGGCTAATTTTTCTGCTGAATTCTCTATTCGTGTTACTTTACCTATTTTATTTTCTATCAACCTTTTTGTCCTTCTTCCAACACAATAAATATTTTCAAATTTTAAATCAGAGGACGTGAAATTTTCAGTTAAAGCATCTACTGCATTTTGACTTGTAATTACAATATTTTTAATTCGATTTTTAACAAGTACTGGTTTTAAACGATTGCTTCTTGTAGTTATAAAATCACTCATAGCAACACCAATACTAGTTGAAAAACTATTTTTTTGATCTAAGGATAAATTTTTTGTAGCATAAACATTTATTTCTTTGTCAATGGTTATTACTTCACGCATTAACTTTTTCCCTCCTCTTTCTAAAATATAATTTGCTGCGAATTCACCCAAGTCAGAAATATTATTGATTGGTGATTCTTTATAAAATTCAATTTTATTTTTACCGTCAGGACTAAATAAAACCCCTTTAAATTTTACAACATCATCCCAAATCATAGCCAAAGCTCCGATTGGAGCTGTACATCCACCTTCAAGCACTTGTAAAAATTTTCGCTCAATTCCAACACAAATGTCTGTGTTTTCATCATTAATTTGTTTACAAATTTCTAAAAGTTCTTCATCGCTACCTAAAGCTGCAACCATTACTGCACCTTGTGCCGGGGCGGGTATCATCCAGTCTAATTTAATATGTTTTTCTTGTGGAGGTAGTAATTTCAATCTTTTTAAACCTGCTGCTGCAAAAATTGCTCCATCCCAATCATTATCTTCTAATTTTTGCAAACGGGTATTTACATTTCCACGTAAACCAGTAATTGAATGGTGTGGATAACGATATAACCATTGTGCTTTTCTTCGCAAACTTCCAGTGGCAATAATAGCAGTCTCGCGCGTGAAGAAATTCTCATCTTCTTTAATGACTAAAACATCATTAAAATCACCTCGCTTTAAAATGGCCGCTTGAACTATACCCTCTGGTAATTTTGTAGGTACATCTTTAAAAGAGTGCACTGCAATATCAATTTGATTATTTAGCAGTGCAATATCTAGATTTTTTGTAAAAACACCGGTAATTCCTAATTCATATAATGGCTTGTCAAGAACAATATCTCCAACAGAATCAATTTTTATAATTTCAGTTTTAAATCCTAAATGCTCTAGCTGACCTGAGACGGTATTTGCTTGCCACATCGCAAGTTCACTTGATCTTGTCCCTATTTTAATTGTTCTCATTTAAAACCATTTCTTTAATATTAAACATTTTGCTGATAACATTTATACTTTGATCAACCGACGTATCTTCATCTTTTAAATGTTTCACAAATTGTGTAGTAATTTTTTGAATTAAACGAGATGATATCACCTCAGCTTGTTCAACATTAAAGTCTTTTATTTTTTTTGATTGAAAATCAATTTCTTCATTTTGGATGACCTGAAGTGTTTCTTTTAAAGCATTTACAGCAGGTACAAATTTACGAAGAGAAATCCATTCATTAAATTCTTGCTTGTACTTGTTAATTATTTTTTCAGCTTCCGGAATTTCGTTTTTACGAGTTTCAAGTGTTTTATCAGTTATTCTAGATAGTTCATCAACATTTATAAGTGTTACACCTTCAATTTCTTGAACTGAAGCGTCAACATTTTCTGGCATTGACAAATCCAGGATTAGAAGTTTTTTATTATTCGCAACATCAGATTTTGTCACAGTTGGAACAACAGCTCCTGTTGAAACTATTAAAATATCTGATTCTTCAATTTTCGAAGTCAAATCTTGATAATCTACAACAGTAACTTCTGGGTGACTATCTTTAAATGATATTGCCGTTTCTTTTGTTCTATTAACTAAAGATATCATTTTATTTGAGGTGTATTCTAACACATTCTTACAAGTGTTTTTACCTATATCACCTAAACCATATATAAGAATATTTTTTTTATCATATCCCTCAACATTCTCTAACAAATACTGTATCGCAGCATAGGAAACTGAAGTTGTTCCAGAACTTAATTTTGTATTATTTTTTACATCTTTACTTGCTTGTAATACCAAATTCATCAAACGCTCTATATACGCATTTGTAGTACCAACTTCTTTTGCTAACCTAAAAGCCTCTTTTAATTGACCTACAATTTCGTAATCACCTAAAATTTGACTTTCTAAACCTGTTGCTATATAAAATAAATGCTTTACAGCATCCTTATTTTTGTAAACATTAGATACATTAATAAAATCTTCAACAGTTCCATTTGAATATTGAACCAATAAAGTTATAAGCTCAAATGGATGCTTTGCAAAACCTGTAATTTCAGTTCTATTACAAGTAGACAACACAAAAACACCTTCAATACCCTTGGATTTTGCCTCTTCTAGTAATAATTTCTGATTTTCTTTTGTTATGCTAAAAGCACCACGCACTTTTGCATCTGCTTTTTTATAACTTAAGCCTACATTGTAAAACTTTGTAGACATTTCTTCTTGATTCATAATAAATGGTATTACCAATAAGTATCGTCAAAAGTACTAATATATTCGATTAGTAAACATCGACAAAAGTACTTTTATTATCGACATAAGTTACTACTAGTTATTTAGAATATTTCTAAATAACAAATTTCATAACTAAAACTGACATATGTCAGTAAAAATAACTAGTTGACCCTATGACAAATATCATATTTTAATTTTTTTTAATTTTTTTGTTATCATAATAAATACTACTTTTGCTCTACTTTTTAATTTTTAACTATAAAAGTATCTTATGAAATCCTCTCTAGAAAATTATAAAAATATCGACAAAAGTACTCAGAAGATTTTTGATGAGAATAATACTTTTAAAGTGTTTCATTTCAACAACTTATCATCTAATTCAGAACTATACCAATACCCTATAACAAAAAATTGCATTCATTTATATTTCCCAATTACCAACCAAAGTAAAGTTGCGTTTAATTTTGAGCATTGTGCCGTAAATTTAACTGCAAATAATTCTAATATGGTTTACTTTAAAGATGAACATATGAATCTTCTTTTTAATGTACCTCCACAATCTGAATTAATTGTTATTCTTATTTCGTTAGAATATTTTCATTCTTTATTTTCAATTGATGGAAATCTTTTATTTAAGTACAACAGTTTAAAAGGAGAAAACCCTATTATTGAGGCGAAAGAAATTAATTCAACTATTAAATTAATTTTAAACCAAATAACTACAAGACAAACAAACGAGGTTTTAAGACCCATTTTTATCAAAGGAAAAGTGTACGAATTATTAAGTTATTACTTTAGCACTACTACCACTGATAACAACAGTGAATCTTGCCCTTATATCGCTAACGAAGAAACAATTAGCAAAATTAAACATGCTAAACAACTTATTATAAAAGAAATGATTAACCCTCCTTCCCTAGCTGAATTAGCTAAAGAAGTTGGATTAAATATTAAAAAATTAAAATCTGAATTTAAAGAAGTGTACGGTGTTCCTGTTTTTACATTTTTACTTAATTATAAAATGGAACTAGGAAAACAACTTTTATTAGAACAACAACTAAACGTAAATGAAATTGCTTTACAACTTGGCTACAGCACTTCAAGTCATTTTATTGCAGCGTTTAAAAGAAAATACGGAATAACCCCAAAACAATTTTCAAAATCATAAAATATGAAAGGAGCATTATTAGTAAACTTAGGTTCACCAAATAGCACATCAACAAAAGATGTAAAAAATTATTTAGGTGAATTTTTAATGGATGAAAGAGTCATTGATGTACCATATTTGTTAAGAACTTTTCTAGTAAAAGGAATTATTTTAAATACACGCCCAAAAAAATCTGCGGCTGCCTATAAAAAAATATGGTGGAAAGAAGGATCACCACTCATAGTTTTGTCTGAACGATTACATAAAAAAGTACAAGAAAATTCAGATATACCAGTTGAATTGGCAATGCGTTATGGAAAACCCTCAATTAAAAGTGGAATTGAAAAATTAGCTAAACAAGGAGTTTCTGAAATATTTTTGATTCCATTATATCCGCAATTTGCAATGGCAACTACTGAAACAATTGTTGTTTTAGCGAATGAAATTATTAAAAAGGAATTCCCATCTATTAAGCTAACCGATTTTCCTGCATTTTATAATAATACATCTTATGTAGAGGCCCTAAGTCATTCTATTAAAAATGAATTAGATAAAATAAAACCTGATCATCTATTATTTTCATATCACGGAGTTCCTGAACGACATATTAAAAAGTCTGACATTACAAAATCTCACTGCAAAATAGATGGAAGTTGTTGTAACACACCTTCACCTGCACATGAATTTTGTTATAGACATCAATGCTATGAAACCACCAAATTAGTTGCAAAACACTTAAATTTAGAGGAAGGAACGTATAGCACTTCTTTTCAATCTCGATTAGGTAGAGATCCTTGGCTACAGCCATATACAGACAAAACTATTGATACTTTTGCCCAAAATGGAACTAAAAATTTAGCAGTTGTAACACCTGCTTTTGTTTCGGATTGCCTTGAGACTTTAGAAGAAATAGGTATGGAAGCTAAAGAATCGTTCATTGAAAATGGTGGAGAAAAGTTTAACACAATCCCCTGCTTAAATGATGATGAAAATTGGGTAAAAACAGTAGCAAAATGGATTAATGATTGGGCTCAAACTAAATAATTATGGATTATTTATACATAAAATCGCTTCACATAATTTTTATAACTACTTGGTTTGCTGGACTTTTTTATATCATTCGTCTTTTTATTTACTATAAGGAGGCTCAAGAAAAAATTGAAATAGAAAAAAATATTCTATTAAAACAGTATAAATTAATGATAAAAAGGCTTTGGTATATAATTACTTGGCCTTCAGCAGTTTTAGCTACACTATTTGCCATTTGGCTTTTAATATTGCAACCAGGTTGGCTTCAACAAAATTGGATGCTAATTAAATTAGGGTTTGTTGCAGCACTTTTTATCTATCATTGGTCTTGTCAAGTTTTATATAACCAAATTGAAAAAGGACATCTCAATTATTCTTCTTTTGCCTTAAGAATTTGGAACGAGGTTGCTACCATCATTTTATTTGCTTGTGTATTTTTGGTTGTTCTTAAAACATCTTTTGGATGGATTTTTGGTGTGCTTGGCATAGTTGGAGTTTCAGTTTTATTAATGCTCGGTGTTAAATTATATAAAAATATACGAGCTAAAAATAGTTGGGATAACGATTAGTTCGACACTAAAAATGTAGAATACTTAAATTCTTACTCATTTTACTATAAATCCATCAAATAAAATATCCTATTTCCAGTAAATTAATCAATTCTTTATTGCATTTATTGCATATTTAATATTCTGTTTTTCAATTTATTAAGCTTCAAAAGTATGATTTTGGTCATTCTAAATACGAAAACGTTTTCATAATTTTACAGCATTAATAAAACAAATATTAAATTAGAATTTCATGAAAAAACTTCTACTAGGTAATGAAGCTTTAGCACAAGGAGCAATAGATGCGGGAATATCAGGCGTTTATGCATATCCAGGCACACCTTCAACTGAAATTACCGAATATATACAACGCTCAAAAACTGCCAAAGAATTAAACATTCATTCTCAATGGTCAGTCAATGAAAAAACTGCAATGGAGGCTGCTTTAGGTATGTCATACGCTGGTAAAAGAGCCATGACCGTTATGAAACACGTAGGTTTAAATGTTGCTGCAGATGTATTTATGAACATGTCAGTATCAGGAATAAACGGAGGATTAGTTGTTGTTGTTGCTGATGATCCTTCAATGCATTCATCACAAAATGAACAAGACTCGCGGTACTATGGTAGATTTGCAATGATTCCAATTTTAGAACCTTCAAATCAACAGGAATGCTATGAAATTACAAAGTATGCTTTTGATTTATCAGAAAATATGGGATTGCCAATAATGATTCGTTTGGTAACACGTTTATCACACTCAAGAGCTGGAATAAATGTTGGAGATAGAATCGCCGAGAATAAGATACATTTACCGCTAAACTCGACACAATTTCAACTCATACCAATGCACGCAAGGGGAAGATACCAGCACTTAGTTGATATACAAGCTGACAGCCGTGAGAGTTCAGAAAACAGTTCTTTCAATAAAAGTTTTGATGGAAAAGATACTTCGATGGGAATTATAGCAGCAGGTATTGCATATAATTATTTAATGGAAAATTACGAAGATGGCGAATGCCCTTACCCTATCTTAAAAATATCACAATACCCACTTCCAAAAACTAGTATTAAAAATTTATTTGATACCTGTAAAAAAATATTGGTTTTAGAAGATGGCTATCCATTTATAGAAGAAATTATCTCAGATTTTTTAGGTGAAAATAGAAATGTAATTGGTCGTTTAAGCGGTCATGTAAATCGAGTTGGAGAACTAAATCCTGATTCAATAAAAAAAGCATTAGGGTTTAAAGTAGAAGTCACTGATTCTATTCCAAAAGTAGTATCTGGCAGACCACCAGAATTATGTGTTGGATGCGGTCATAGAGATTTATTTGATGCTATTAACCAACTTGGAAAAGAACAAAATACACAAAAAGTTTTTGGTGATATTGGTTGTTATGCATTAGGAGCTTTACCACCTTTTAATAGTATAAACACTTTAATAGATATGGGTGCATCTATTACTATGGCAAAAGGTGCTTCAGATGCTGGTATTCATCCATCGATTGCAGTTATTGGGGATTCTACATTTACACATTCTGGAATGACCGGCTTGTTAGATGCGGTTATTGAAAATACACCAATAACGGTTATTATTTCTGATAATTCAGCTATTGCAATGACCGGAGCTCAAGATTCATCAGCCTCTGGTAGATTAGTAACTATTTGTAAAGGAATTGGTGTAAAAGAAGAACACCTAAAAGTACTAACACCATTACATAAAAATTTAGAGGAAAACATTAATGTTATTCGAGAGGAAATAAATTACCAAGGAGTTTCTGTAATTATCTCTCAGCGCCCTTGTGTACAGTTATCTAAAGAAAAAAAGGACAATGTTAAACATTTACAAGCGGTTTCTATAAATTAATTTTAAACAATTAAAATGAAAATAAACATAATATTAGCTGGAGTTGGTGGACAAGGAATTTTAACAATTGCTGCAGTTTTAGACACAGCTGCGCTAGCATCAAACTTAAACATCAAACAATCTGAAGTTCATGGAATGAGTCAACGCGGCGGTGCGGTGCAATCTCATGTGCGAATTTCAGATACTGAAATTTATTCAGATCTAATCCCTTTAGGAAAAGCAGATATGATAATTTCTGTTGAACCTATGGAATTATTACGCTATTTACCATTTCTAAAGAAAGACGGGTTGCTTGTTACAGACTCCAATCCATTTAATAATATTACAGATTATCCTGAGCTAGAAGAATTGTATAGTGAAATAAAATCGCACTCAAATACAATCTTAGTAGATGCAAAAAAAATAGCAAAAGAATTAGGTAATTCAAGAGCAACAAATATTGTCTTGTTAGGTGCAGCTTCGTCACAACTGCCTTTAAGTGATGAAAGCCTGCAACAAGCTATTAAAACCCTTTTTGAACGAAAAGGTGAAAAAGTTGTTCTCAAAAACATTGAAGCATATCATAAAGGGAAAGAAATTGCAACTGCAACTATTTAATAAAATTACATATTTATAAATGCTACACAAAAACCTACTTAACCCCAAAAACATAGTTGTTGTTGGCGCTTCAAATAATGTGCATACTCCGGGAGGTAATGTTCTCAAAAATTTAATAGATCATAATTTTAAAGGACAATTAATTGCTGTAAACCCAAAAGAAACGGAAGTACAGGGAGTAAAATGTTATCAAAATATTATTGACATTCCTAATGTGGATCTAGCTATTATTGCTATTTCAGCTAAATTTACATTAGAGACTATTATAATTTTAACTCAACAAAAAAACACGAAAGGATTTATTATTTTTTCAGCCGGTTTTAGTGAAAAAGATGAAGCTGGAGCATTAATAGAACAACAAATTGTTGATGAAATTAATGCAGTTGGCGGTACTCTATTAGGCCCAAATAATATTGGATTAATCAATACGAATTATGCGGGTGTGTTTACCACTCCAATTCCTAAATTAAATCCAAAAGGAGTTGATTTTATTTCTGGCTCAGGCGCTACTGCAGTTTTTATTATGGAAGCTGCCATGTCAACTGGACTCACATTTTCAAGCGTTTATTCTGTAGGAAATTCAGCTCTAATTGGTGTTGAAGATGTTCTAGAGCATTTTGATAAAACTTTTGATTCTAAAACAAGTTCAAAAGTAAAATTATTGTACATAGAAAGTATTGAAAATCCACAAAAACTATTAAAGCATGCCGCTTCTTTAATCAATAAAGGTTGTAAAATAGCGGCTATAAAAGCTGGAAGTTCTGATGAAGGAAGTCGTGCAGCGAGTTCACATACTGGCGCCTTAGCAAATTCAGACGTAGCTGTTGATGCATTGTTTAAAAAAGCAGGAATTATACGTTGTTATGGTAAAAATGAATTAATTACAGTTGCTTCTATTTTTATGCATCCTGAATTAAAGGGAAAAAATATAGCAATTATTACACATGCTGGAGGACCAGCAGTCATGTTAACAGATGCTTTGTCTAAGAACGGTCTGAACGTACCTGAAATAAAAAATCAAGAAAGTGAAGAATTATTAACTAAACTATATCCAGGTTCTTCGGTTTCTAATCCTATTGATTTTTTAGCGACAGGAACTGCTGAACAACTTGAAACTATTATTGATTATTGTGAACAAGAATTCACCAATATAGATGCTATGGTTGTTATTTTTGGAAGCCCTGGTTTATTTGAAGTTTATGATGTTTATGATGTACTTCACAATAAAATGCAAACGTGTAGCAAACCCATATTTCCAATTTTACCTTCCGTAGTAAACGTAAAAAAGGAAATAGATTATTTCATTTCAAAAGGAAATATTAATTTCCCTGATGAAGTTTTATTTGGGAATGCATTAACTAAAATCTATAATACTACAAAACCAACAACTGCCATAAAAAAGACCTTTGAAGTTGATAGGGCTAAAATTAGAAGTATTATTAATAACAATTCAAATGGTTATTTGCACCCTCAACAAGTTAAAGAATTATTAGTTGCAGCAGAAATTCCTATAGTTAGTGAAATGGTTTGCAACACAAAAGAAGAATGCCTAACAGCATCTAAAACTCTTGGATTTCCATTAGTGATAAAAGTTGTTGGACCTGTGCATAAAAGTGATGTTGGAGGTATTATTCTAAACATTTCATCAAAAGAAAAATTATATGAATCCTTTGAAAAAATAATGCAAGTTAAAGGAGCTACTTCTGTTTTACTTCAGCCTATGAAAAAGGGAATTGAATTATTTATTGGCGCAAAAAGAGAGGGTGATTTTGGGCATTTAGTATTATGTGGTTTGGGCGGTATTTATATTGAAGTTTTAAATGATGTAAACACATCTTTAGCGCCAGTTTCACAAAATGAAGCTCTCGAAATGATTCGAAATTTAAAATCGTATAAAATTATTCAAGGAGTAAGAAATCAGGAAGGTGTAAATGAAAGTTTATTTGCTGAAATTGTAACAAAAATTTCCAACTTAGTTACTTTTGCTCCGGAAATTATTGAATTAGATTTAAATCCGCTTTTAGGAAATTCAAAAGAAATTTTAGCTGTAGATGCACGAGTAAGAATTCAAAAGAATTAACTTGTTTCAACTAATTCTATTTGACCAGATTTTGAAGAGTTTTGGCTTCCTATTAAGAAATTCGTTGTTCTTGGTTTAATTTTAAAAACTAATCTTTCATTTTTCAAATCTTGAAAAAGAGCTATAATTTGCTTATATGAAAGGATTTCATTATCAAAAATAATAGTATCAATAAGACTAGCTTTAATTAATTGTTTTATTTGAATAATATCTGAAGATGAATTACTACTCACTGCTATATGGTTTTTTGCTAAGTAATTTTCAAACAACTTATTTTGACCTATATACAATACATTAAAACTCTGTTTTAAATTTTGCCTAATTTGAAGAACTCTAAAAAACTTCAACCAAAACCAAAATTCAATTCCAAAACTCATTACAAAATCATAAATAAGGTTTAATTTAAAATACTTCTTGTAAAATATTTTCATTGCTTTATGAAAATATTTTAAGTGTTTTACATCTTTTTCGGTACTCTCTCCTTTATAATGAATTACTTGTACTTCAGCAAAATAATAGTTTTGATACCCTTTATTCAAAATTTTATAACTGAGATCAATATCCTCTCCATACATAAAATAAGCTTCGTCAAAACCTTTTACTTCATTATAAACACTTCTTTTTAAAAACATAAATGCACCCACAAGAATATCAACTATTCCAGTTTCATCTTCTGCTAAATGAGTGGCGTAATATTTTCCAGTTCTTTTACTCGAAACTCCAAACAATTTATTAAACGCAACCATTGGTGTTGGAATTCCTCTTTTACTCTCAGGCAAATAAACTCCAGATCCATCTATTAATTTTACACCTAACGCACCCATATTTTGTTTACTTTTTGAAAATTTCAAAATTTGAGTGAAGGTATCTTCAGGGATAACAGTATCTGGATTTAAAATTAAAATATATTCACCACTCGCCTTGGCAACACCTTGATTGTTCGCTTTTGAAAATCCGACATTTTTAGTGTTTTTTATAAGTACAACTTCTGGATATTTTCTTTGCAATAAAGAACAGCTAGCATCTGTAGAACTATTATCTACTACTATAATTTCAACACTTAAGTTTCTTGAAGCAGCATTTACACTTAAAATGCATTGCTCTAAAAAATATTGAACATTATAATTTACAATTATTACTGATATATCCATTTATATTACAGAGAAGTTTCAAATGGGATTCTATTTACAATACTTCTTCCTAAAGTAATTTCATCAGCATATTCTAACTCATCTCCAACTGCAATTCCACGTGCAATAGTTGAAGTTTTAATATTTAACGACTCTAGTTGTTTAAAAATATAAAAGTTTGTTGTATCGCCTTCTATAGTAGAACTTAAAGCGAAAATAATTTCTTTAATAGCTCCTTCTTTCACTTTTGCTATCAAACTATCAATAGTTAAATTTTGCGGTCCAATTCCTTCAATAGGTGAAATTTTACCACCTAACACATGATATAATCCTTTAAATTGAGCTGTATTTTCAATTGCCATAACATCACGAACATCTTCAACAACACAAATTATCTCTTCATTTCTTGAAGGGTTTGCACAAATTTCACAAACCTTCACATCTGAAATATTATGACATTTTTCACACAACTTTATTTCATCTACTAAATTAATAAGTGCATTAGATAATTGATGTGTTTGAGTTTTTGGTTGCTTTAACAAATGAAGTACTAATCGAAGAGCAGTTCTCTTACCAATCCCTGGTAATTGAGATACCTCATTCACTGCGTTTTCCAAAAGTTTTGACGAAAAATTCATTTCGCAAATGTACAATTAGGAAATGATATTCTCAATAATTTTAGTTTCTTTGTTACTTGTTACAAATATTCGTTAATGAAACCACTGTTTATTCTTTCTCTAATCGCTATATATTTTAGTATACTTTTAATAATTGCTTATTTCACAGGGAAAAATGATAGTAACGAAACATTTTTTAAGGCAAATAAAAAATCAACTTGGTATGTTGTTGCATTTGGAATGATTGGCGCTTCTCTCTCTGGCGTCACATTTATTTCTGTTCCTGGATGGGTACAAAGTTCTCAGTTTAGATATATGCAAATTGTAATTGGTTATTTATTTGGCTATATCGTTATTGGTCTGCTTTTAATTCCGATGTATTATAAACTCAAAATTACTTCTATTTATGAGTTTTTGAAGCACCGCTTTGGTTCAACTTCGCACAAAACAGGTGCTTTTTTCTTTATTGTTTCTAGAAGTTTAGTCGCTTCATTTCGGTTATTTTTAGTTGTTTCAGTATTACAATATTATGTTTTTGACGCTTGGAATATACCGTTTGAATTTACGGTTATTCTTTCCATTTTATTGATATGGGTTTACACATTTAAAGGAGGAATAAAAACAATAGTTTGGACTGATACTTTTCAAACAACTTTTATGCTTATTGCAGTTTTTGCAGCTATCTTCATTATTCTTAACAAACTAGATTGGTCAATTTTAGATATGATCAACTCAAAAGAGTTCACCAAATACAGTCAAATTATATTTTCAGAAGACTTTAACGATAAAAAACATGTGATTAAATCATTTTTAGGCGGAATGTTTATTGCCATTGCCATGACGGGTTTAGACCAAGACATGATGCAAAAAAACCTAACTTGTAAAAACCCAAAAGAATCACAATGGAACGTGATTTCATTGGGCTTTGTTCTTATAATTGTAAATTTCATCTTTTTAACTTTAGGAGCATTATTATTTATTTACGCTGAAAAATTTGGTATTTCAATACCTAAAATTGATGGCGCTGTTAAAACAGATCTATTATTTCCTGAAATTGCATTAAATAGCAATTTAGGCATTATTATAGCAGTCTTTTTTATTTTAGGATTAATTGCAGCAGCATATTCTAGCGCTGATAGTGCCTTAACCTCAGTGACAACCTCTTACTGTGTTGATTTTTTAGCTATTGAGGAAAAAGAAAAATCACAACAAAAAAGAATTAGAAAGAAGGTACATATAGTAATCTCAATAGTATTAGTATTTGTTGTTATAGCATTTAAATATGTATTAGCCGATAACGTAATTAGCAGTTTATTGCAGGTGGTTTCCTATACATACGGACCGCTCTTAGGTTTATTTACTTTCGGTATTTTTACAAAATATATAATTAAAGATCAATACGTTTGGATTATAGCAATCCTATCTGTAAGCTTAAGTTACGCTTTAAACAGCTATTCTTCTCTAATTTTTAACGGATATACATTTGGTTATGAGCTAATTATAATAAACGGATTATTCACGTTTTTTGGACTTTATTTAATTAGAAAACCAATCAAATAATTATTATTTTTACCATATGAATGTTAACGATTTAAGCAATTATCGAAAAGTTTATAAGAAAAGTGAACTTTCAAAAAATGAAGTACCAGAAAACCCAATGGAATTATTTCAAAAATGGTTTTTTGAAGTTGAAGAATTTGGAGGTGATATTGAGGCTAACGCAATGACAATTTCTACTATAGACTCCAACAGTATTCCTCAAAATAGAGTTGTTCTTTTAAAAAAATATACGTGGGAAGGTTTTATTTTTTATACTAATTATGATAGCAACAAAGGAAAAGCAATAGCGAAAAACCCAAATGTTTGTTTGTCTTTTTTTTGGCATAACATTGAACGTCAGGTTATTATTAAAGGAAGTGCTGAAAAAATTTCAGAAAATTTATCGGATGGGTATTTCGAGTCAAGACCTGACGGAAGTAAATTAGGTGCTTGGGCATCTAATCAAAGTGAAGTAGTTCCATCTAGAGAATTTTTAGACAATCGTTTAGCTAATTATGAAGAAAAATTTAAAGATCAAGAAATCCCTCGACCAAAAAATTGGGGTGGTTATATTGTAAAACCAATGAGTATAGAATTCTGGCAAGGACGTCCAAATAGAATGCACGATAGAATTAAGTACACATTGCAAGAAAATTATGATTGGAAAATTGAAAGATTAGCTCCATAATTTTTATATTTGAACTTCAACCAAACCAAATGAAAACACTTTACATTGTAAGACATGCAAAATCTTCTTGGGAATACGAAAACATCAAAGATATTGATCGTCCTTTGAAAAAAAGAGGAATTAATGATGCCTATTTAATTTCTAGCGTCCTTGAAAAAAAAATAGCCAGCCCAGATGTTTTTGTATCAAGTTGTGCAAACAGAGCATTGCACACTGCAATGATTTTTAGCTACACTTTTAATTATCCTTTAGCAAACCTTAAAATAAGTAAATCGTTGTACAGCTTTAGCGATGGCTATTTAATTAAAACCGTAAAAGCTTTAGATGATGGTTTTGATTCTGCCATAATATTTAGTCATGACCATGGCATTAGCGATTTTGTAAATAAATTTGGAAGTAAAAATTTAGATCACGTGCCTACTTGTGGTGTTATTGGAATAAAATTTAATACTAACCACTGGAAAAACGTTAAAGCTGGAGAAACCTTTTTAACGGAATTTCCAAAAACCTATAAATAGTTTTATTTTGAAAATTGAAAAACTTGCTGGAATTGATATTGGCTCAAATGCTGTGCGCTTATTAGTTGCAAATGTAATTACGGAGCGAGATGGTGAAAAATCAATCCCAAGTTTTAAAAAGTCTGCTTTAGTTCGTGTTCCTATTCGTTTAGGTGCTGATACTTTTATAACTGGAGAAATTTCAAAAGCAAATAAATTGAGAATGCTAAAAGCCATGAAAGCATTTAAACTGCTTATGGAAGTGCATGGAGTAGAAAAATATTATGCTTGCGCAACATCTGCAATGAGAGATGCTTCTAACAATGCAGCTCTTATTTCTGAAATTTTTGAAAAAACTTCAGTTAACATTCATATTATTAATGGGAAAAAAGAAGCTGCTATTATATTCTCAACAGATTTAAGTCATATTATAAAACCTAATAATTCATATTTATACATTGATGTTGGTGGAGGAAGCACAGAAATTACGTTATTTTCAAAAGGTAAAATTATTACCTCAAAATCTTTTAAAATTGGTACTGTACGCCTATTAAATAGTACAACTAAATTTACAAGTGTCTGGAGAAATATGGAGGATTGGATTAAAGAAAATACAAAAGGCTTAAAAAACCTATATGCTATTGGATCTGGTGGAAATATTAATAAGATTTTTAAACTATCGAGCAAACCAATGGGAACGCCACTTACTATAAATTATATAAGCACTCAGTTGGATTTTTTAAGCGAAATGACTTATGAAGATCGTATTACAAAACTCGATTTAAATCCAGATAGAGCTGACGTTATTATACCAGCAACAAAAATATATTTAAATGCAATGAAATGGGGAGGCGCAAATAAAATTTATGTTCCAAAAATTGGATTAGCTGACGGAATAGTTAAAAGCTTATACTACAATAATTTATAACTTATTTTAACATTTTATTTTTAAAATGTGACTTACATTAGATTTGTTGTGTCATAGTGATATAGAGTAAATAGAAATTAATTCAAATTATCATTATGAGAAAATTATTATTATCAATTACAGTATTTATTTTTGGAGTAAGTGCCTTTTCGCAAGACTTACCTGAAAATCCAGAACCAGGAAAATGTTACGTACGTTGTAAAACTCCAGACGTTTGGAAAAACCAAGATGTAACTATTGAAACTTATGCAGCTTACAATAAAGTTGTAACATACCCTGCTGTATACAAAACGGTTTCTGAAAGGGTCCTTATAAAAGAAGCCAGTCAACGTCTAGAACTTGTTCCTGCTGTTTATGAAACTAGAGATGTTGTAGTAACTGTAAAAGAAGCTAGTTATAAATTAGAAGTTGTTCCAGGAAGTTTTGGATCAGAAACTTTAACTTATACAGCTAAAGAAGATGCCTCTAAATTAAGTATTATTCCGGCAACTTTTAAATCAGGCTCTGAGACAATTGAGATTAAACCAGCTACTGCCGTATGGCAAATGAGTGATAAAGCTCCTGATTGTGAATCAAGTGATCCTAACGACTGTAGATATTGGTGCTACAAACCAATCCCATCTGAGTTTGTTACCATTCCACAAACAAAACTAGATGTTGATGCCTATACACAAAAAATGGCAGTACCTGGATTTGATAAGTCTTACAAAAAAACTGTTGTAGCTAAAGAGCCAACAACTAGAAGAATTGATATTCCTGAAGTAACAAAAGTTGTTAAAAAAACAGTAATGGTTACTCCTCCAACAACAAGAGTTATTGATATTCCTGCTGAATATTCTACTATTTCTAAAACTGTTTTAGTAAAAGATGCCTGGGAAGAAAATGTTACCGTACCTGCTAAATATAAGACTGTAGTTAAAGAAATATTAGTTGAAAAAGGTGGATTAACATCTTGGAAAGAAGTAGATTGTAAATTGACTGAAAGCAGTCCTTTACCAATTAACTGGAATTTAGGAAGTGCTACTTTAACAAGCGCAGCTAAAAAAATTATCGATTCTCGTTTATTACCTATCTTAAAAACTGGAGTTGCTGTAGCTATTGAGTCTCATACAGATTCAAGAGGTACTAAAGAAAGTAACCAAGATTTATCTGAAAGAAGAGCCTTAGCGGTAACAAACTATTTAATTGCGAAAGGAATTAACCCTTCAAAATTAACAGGTAATGGTTATGGTGAAAACAAATTAACAAATAGATGTTCTGATGGTGTTTCTTGTACTGAGAGAGAGCATTTAGCAAACAGAAGAACTACATTTAGAGTTATTAATCAATAATTAATATATTCTATTTATTAAATAAAAAAACCGCTTTACAGCGGTTTTTTTTATAATAATGGTAACATTACTTTAAAACAGAGTCTATTAAATCAAAATAATAACTAGTATCTCTCATTAAATTATATCCTTTTCTCTTTGCTAAAACTTTTCCATTAGCATTTACAATAATTACAGTTGGATATGAAGTAACCTCATATTTTTTCTTTAACCTAGTATTTTCAGCTACTTGCAAATCTGTAACTAGATCTTTATTTCTAGGAAAATTTGCTTTATATAAAATAAAATCTTTTTTAGAAATTTTCTTAAACCTTTCAGATTCAAAAAAATCGGAGACTAACTTTTTACAAGGTCCACACCAATCAGAGCCAGTGAAAAAAATCAAGATTGGTTTCTCCTCTAATTTCGATATTGATTTCGCATGATTAAAATCTTGTTCCCATTTTAACGTCTCAAGAGATAAATTTATACTATCCTGAGCATTAACACCTAAATAAAATAAGAATAAGGCAATCAATGTTAATTTTTTCATATTATAGATTTAAGAATCATATTACCAAAATAATGCCAATTTTAAGACTTTACAAATTCTTCAACTAATTTACCTACAATTTTTTCCGATTTTTTAGCAACTTCTTGAACTTCCTCGTGAGAAACTTCTTCAACAATTCCTTCAACGCCTAAATCCGTAATTACTGAAATCCCAAAACAAGTAATTCCCATATGCTTCGCAACAATTACTTCAGGAACTGTAGACATTCCAACAGCATCTGCTCCTACTAATTTAACCATTCTATATTCTGCCGGAGTTTCAAAAGTTGGCCCTTGTAATGCAAGGTAAATCCCTTTTTGAATAGGAACATTCATTTTATCAGCAATCTGTTCCATTTTAGCAATCATTTTATGGCTATAAGGCTCGTGCATATCTACAAATCTTGGTCCAAAACGATCTTCATTTTTACCGCGTAATGGATGATCAGGTATAAAGTTAATATGATCTGTAATTAACATAATATCTCCAACTTTAAACGCAGGATTTACACCTCCTGAGGCATTTGAAACAATCAAATTTTCAACACCCAAATATTTCATTACACGAACTGGAAAAACGGTTTCTTCCATGGTCCATCCTTCGTAATAATGAAAACGTCCTCGCATAGCAATCACCTTTTTAGTACCAATAGTACCAAAAATTAATTCGCCAGAATGGCCAGCTACTGTCGAAATTGGGAAATTTGGTATTTCAGCATAAGGAATTTTAATCTCAATTTCAATTTTTTCAACTAGATTTCCCAAACCTGTTCCTAAAATAATTCCATAAGCTGGTTTCGTAATTCCTTTATCTTGAAGAAATTTAACGGTCTCTTGAACTCTGTTCCACATAATTCTTTATTATTTTATCAAAACTTGTATTATTTGCTACAAATTTTGTTTGTATTGATATAAATCGCAAATTTTGCAATTTTGCAAAGATACGAACATAATCTTTCTCTGTTGTCAAAACAATTTTCTTATTTGACTTAATCTTTTCAAATTCTTGTTTAATTTTTTTAATATCTGTAGAACTAAAATGATGATGATCTGGATATTTTAAATGTTGAAATTTAACTTTTTCAGTTGTTAAATATTTTTGTAGCGGAGTTGGATTAGCAATACCAGTTACAAGTAAAATTTCTTCATTCTTATAATCATCTAAATTAATGAAGGAATCACCTTTTAATTTAGTATCATATTCAATGGTTGTAAAAAAAACTTCTTGATTGGATGTTGGTTGTAACTTTTCAATTACGAACTGCTGTTCTTTTATTGAAATATTTGAGGGACATTTAGTTACAACAATAATCTGAGCTCTTCTAGCACCCGATTTGTACTCACGTAAATTACCAGTTGGTAGCATACTATCATTAACGTATAAATCATTATACGAGGTTAATAAAATATTCAGTCCTGCTTTCACTTTTCTATGTTGAAAAGCATCATCAAGCAAAATTACTTGTGGCGGATTTTCTAAAGCCTCTAACTGCTGAATTCCATTTGTTCTATCGGCGTCAACACAAACAATTATATTTGGATATTTCTTATAATATTGAAAAGGTTCATCTCCAATATCTTCTGAAGTGATATTGTTTTCAGCAATTATAAACCCTTTCGTTTTACGTTTATACCCCCTACTTAAAACTGCTACTCTAAAGTCGTTTTGTAACAATCTAATTAAATACTCTATTTGAGGTGTCTTACCAGTTCCTCCTACACTTAAATTTCCAACAACAATTGTTGGCGTTTTAAATTGCGTAGACGTTAAAATTCCTACATGAAATAAATAGTTACGAAAACTTGTAACTAAACCATACAGTAATGAAAATGGATATGCTATTTTTCTTAATAAATACACCTATAAGCGAAAGTACAAAACAAATTAAAAAATGATGAGTAAATAGGCTAACTTTCTTTTGTAAAATTTATCTTTGTTCATATAATTAAGTTTTAACTATGAAAATTAAAGATTTTACTAGCTGTATTGAAGAAATTGCTCCTTTAAGTTATGCCGAAAGTTTTGATAATGTAGGCTTACTTGTTGGAGATTATAACACACAAGTAACTGGAGTTTTAATTACACTAGACACACTAGAAAACGTTGTTGATGAAGCAATTGAAAAAAAATGCAACTTAATTGTTAGTTTTCACCCAATTATATTTTCGGGCTTAAAAAAATTGAATGGCAACAATTATGTGGAACGCGTTGTACTGAAAGCCGTTAAGAATGATATTGCAATTTATGCAATGCATACTGCCTTAGATAATTCTTTTCAAGGAGTCAATGCTAAAATTTGTGAGGTATTAGGTTTGCAAAATAAAAAATTACTTATTCCACAAAAAAACACCATTAAAAAATTAACCACCTAAGTTCCTAATAAGAATGCTGAAGAAGTTCGATTCGCACTTTTTAATGCCCGAGCTGGAAACATAGGCAATTATGATAATTGTAGCTTTAACACTGAAGGATTTGGCACTTACAAAGGAAATGATAATTCAAACCCAGCAATTGGAGAAAAAGGAGTCTTACACACCGAAAATGAAACTTTAATTAGTGTAATTTTTGAAAAACATAGAGAAAAAAGTATACTTTCTGCACTTTTCAACTCACATCCTTATGAAGAAGTTGCCTATGACATTGTTCCTTTAGATAATTTACACCAAGAAATTGGTCTAGGAATGGTAGGTGAATTGGAGAAGGAAATGAGTGAATTAGATTTTTTGAATTTCTTAAAAAGAACTATGAATTCTAATGGGATTAGACATTCAAAGTTTATAAACAAACCTATTAAAAAAGTAGCTGTTCTAGGAGGTTCAGGAAGTTTTGCAATTCAAAATGCTATAAATTCTGGAGCAGATATTTATGTTACTTCCGACATTAAATATCACGAATTTTACAAAGCTGAAAACAAATTGATTATTGCGGATATTGGACATTATGAAAGTGAACAATTCACAAAAAATCTTTTAGTAGATATACTTACGAAAAAATTTCCTAATTTTGCAATCATTTTATCAAATAAAAACACAAATCCAATTTATTACTTATAATATGGCTAAAAGCAAAGAAGTTACTGTTGAAGAAAAATTAAGAGCTCTTTACGACTTACAATTAATTGACTCAAGAGCTGATGAAATTAAAAATGTAAGAGGCGAACTACCTTTAGAAATTGAAGATTTAGAAGATGAAATTGTTGGTTTAAACAAAAGACTTTCAAATTTAGATGAAGATGTTGTAAACTTGAAAGGTGAAATTTCTGCTAAAAAATTAGTTATTGAAGAAGCTAAATCTTTAGTTAAAAAATACGCTGAACAACAAAAGAATGTTCGTAACAATAGAGAGTTTAATTCAATAAGCAAAGAAACTGAATATCAAGAGCTTGAAATTGAATTAGCTGAAAAAAGAATCAAAGAATACAAGGCTAAAATTGAACAAAAAAATGAAGTAATTGCTGCCACTAAAGAAAATATCGCAAAGCAAGCTGATTTATTAAAACATAAATCAGATGAACTAAAAGATATTATGGGTGATACAATTAAAGAAGAGGCCTTATTGCTTAAAAAATCAAAAGAATATAGCGGATTAATAGATGATCATTTATTAAAAGCTTACAATAGAATTAGATCTACTGTAAAAAATGGATTGGCTGTTGTTTCTATTGATAGAGGAGCGTCTGGTGGTTCTTTCTTTACAATTCCACCTCAAAGACAAGTAGAAATAGCAAGCCGTAAAAAAATTATTACTGATGAACACAGTGGTAGAATTTTAGTAGATGGAGCTTTAGCAGAAGAAGAAAAAGAAAAAATAGACAAGTTGTTAAGCTAATTTGTTAGTCTATTCAACACTTATTATAAAAAAGGGATTTACTTTAAAAAGTAAATCCCTTTTTTATATACTTAATTTAAATTGTTTACCAACGAATAATTACACTTCCCCAAGTAAATCCACTACCAAAAGCAGCCAACACAACAAGGTCGTTATCTTTAATTTTACCTTTCTCCCAAGCCTCGGTTAAGGCAATAACAATAGAAGCCGCAGTTGTATTACCGTACTTCATAATATTATTATAAATCTGATCATCACTAAGTTTAAACTTTTTCTGAACAAATTGAGAAATACGCAAATTTGCTTGATGCGGAATTAACATATCTATATCTGAAGCCTCTAAATTATTAGTTTTCAACCCTTCTATAATTGCTTCTGAAAAACGAACTACCGCATGTTTAAATACAAACGTACCATTCATATAAGGAAAATAAGATTCATCATTATCATCATTTGCGGCAATCAATGCAGGTACCCAATGTCTAATGCTTGGAGCAATAACGGTTAATTCCTCAGCATGTTTACCTTCAGAATGTAAATGAGAGGATAAAATTCCTTTCGTATTGTCTTCAGTTCTAGACAATATTGCTGCACCCGCTCCATCTCCAAAAATTACCGAAACACCTCTACCTCTAGTTGTTTTATCTAAACCACCTGAATGAAACTCTGCTCCAACTACCAATACATTTTTGTACATACCGGTCTTAATAAACTGATCAGCAACTGACATTGCATAAACAAACCCAGAACATTGATTTCTAACATCTAATGCACCAACAGTTCTTAAGTCTAACATTTCTTGCAATTGAACTCCTCCTCCTGGGAAATAATAATCAGGACTAAGTGTTGCAAAAACTATAAAATCAATATCATCTTTTGTCAATCCAGCTCTTTCAATAGCAATTCGAGATGCTTTAGCTCCCATCACAGCTGATGTATCTTCACTTCCTTCTTTTATCCATCTTCTCTCTTTTATCCCTGTTCTTTCTTGAATCCATTCATCATTTGTATCCATCATTTTAGATAAATCGTCATTTGTGACTACATTATCAGGAACATAATAACCGAGTCCAGTTATCTTCGAATTATACATATATTATTGTTTTTATTTATTTGTTTCAAACATACTAAAATTAGAATGTATTTACAACTATAATAATTACAGCGAGCCACATAATACATTTCAAGTTTAAATAGATTAATAAATTTAGTGAAATTTTAATAAATACAATGTATATCAATTTATATCTATTATAAATTGCTTCCATTTAACATTTTATTAGGATTCTAAATCTCTTTATTTTGCTAGATTTATAAACTATTTAAAACAATTAACTCAACAAACATGAAAAATATTTTTTTATTTATTGGTTTACTTTTAGGAACCTTAGTTTATTCTCAGGAAAACTTAACGTATCAACAACCTCCTCAAGAAATTCTCGAACTTGCTGAAGCACCTCTTGCACCATCAATAAGAATGGATGATGACGGTGAAAACTTAATCTTTTTATATCGAAGTAATTTTACTTCTATAGAAGCTCTGTCAGAAACAGAAATGCGTTTAGGAGGTCTTCGAATTAATCCAGTAACCAACATTAATAGCCGACAAAATTATTATAATAAGGTAAAAATTCGTGTTGGCAGAGATTCAAACAATGAAGATATTGTAGGAATGCCAGAAAATGGAAGATTTGCTAATTTTTCTTGGTCTCCAAACCAACAAAAAATGGCATTTACAAATACGGTAAGTACTGGTGTTGAATTATGGGTGTTAGATATTACAACAAAATCAGCAAAAAAGATAACTCAAGCCAATTTAAACGCAAATACAGGAAACCCTTATACTTGGTTTAAAGACAATAACTCGTTACTTATAAAAGTAATTTCAAAAGAACGTAAACCTTTAATTGATACAAAATCTGCAGTACCAACCGGGCCAACAATTTCAGTAAGTGAAGCAGGAAAAAAAGCACAAAACAGAACTTATCAAGATTTGTTAAAAAATAAAAGTGACGAACATAATTTTGAACAACTTACATTATCGGAACTTTATAAAGTGACATTGGATGGTAATATTTCCTTATGGAAAGAAAGCGATATGTATAGTCGTTTAAACTTATCACCAGATGGAAACTATATTTTAGTTACAACAATAGAAAAACCATTTTCCTATTTGGTTACATATAGAAGATTCCCCTCTAAAACAAATATTTATAGTTCACAAGGAACATTAGTAAACAATATTTTAAATATACCATTAATCGAGGATCTTCCTAAAGGATTTATGGCTGTTAGAAAAGGAAAAAGAAATTTATCTTGGAGAGCTGACAAAGCTGCTACTCTCTTTTGGTGTGAAGCTTTAGATGAAGGGAATCCTGCCAACAACGTTGAATATAGAGATGAAGTTTTTGAATTAAATGCTCCATTTACTGGTGAAAAAAAATCATTAATTAAAACTATTGATCGCTTTAATGGGATTGAATGGGGTAATGAAAAAACTGCAATAGCTACAGATATTTGGAGAGATAATAGAAATACAAAATCGTATCTTTTTAACCCTTCTAATAGCGCTGTTAAACCTGTAGTTATTTCTGACAGAAACTATCAAGATAGATATAATGATCCTGGAAGTTTCGTAACTACACGAAATGAATTTGGTAAATATACTATGAATATATCGGGTAATAATGTTTATCTAATTGGTGATGGCTATAGTAAAAAAGGTCAATTTCCATTTATTGATCAAATGAATTTGAAAACGCTAAAAACCAAGCGATTATATCAATCAGAATTAACTGATAAAGCTGAAAACATCTCTTCTGTTTTTGATATGAAAAAAGGTGAAATTCTAGTTAGAATTGAATCCAAAAATGAATACCCAAACTATTATATTAGAAATATTAAAAAAGGAAATAAACTAACGGCTCTTACTCAATTTGAAAATCCTTTTAAAAGTATTCAAAATGTTCACAAAGAAGTTATAAAATACAAACGTGAAGATGGTTTAGATTTATCTGGAGTCTTGTACTTGCCTACCAACTATGAAGAAGGAAAAAAATACCCTATGATTGTTTGGGCGTATCCAAGAGAATATAAAGATAAAAGTAGCGCAGGACAAAGTACTTCAAACTCAAATAGTTTTACCTATCCAAGATATAATTCTCCTATTTTTTGGGTGACAAGAGGATACGTTGTTTTAAACAGCGCCTCCTTCCCTATTGTTGGTGAAGGTGATGAAGAGCCTAACGACTCATTTATAAAGCAATTAGTTGCCAATGGTAAAGCTGCAATTGACGCCGTGGATGCCTTAGGATATATTGACAGAAATAAAGTTGCCGTTGGAGGCCATTCTTATGGTGCTTTTATGACTGCAAACTTATTATCTCATTCAAATCTATTTGCTGCCGGTATTGCAAGAAGTGGTGCATATAATAGAACGTTAACTCCATTTGGTTTCCAAGCGGAAGAAAGAAATTATTGGGAAGCTCCTGAAATTTATTATAATATGTCTCCATTTATGCATGCGAATACCATGAAAACTCCTTTATTACTTATTCATGGTGAAGCTGATAATAATTCAGGAACTTATCCTTTGCAAAGTGAACGTTATTTCAATGCTTTAAAAGGTCTTGGTGCTCCTGTTCGTTTAGTTATGCTGCCAAAAGAAAGTCATGGCTATAGCGCTAAAGAATCTGTTTTGCATTTACTTTGGGAGCAAGATCAATGGTTAGAAAAACACGTAAAGAATAGACAATAACTTAAGGTTATTTAGATATCTAGATAATTCCAATAATAATTCTATTAAAAAAAGCAGCGTTAACGCTGCTTTTTTTAATAGAAACTCATAATATCATCAATTGATTTTCGCTGTATATCTGGTACATAAGCCTTTTCGGCTTCATACCCTACAGGCAACAATAAAAAAGCCCGCTCATTAGTTGGTCTCTCTAATATCTTTTCTAAAAATCGCATTGGGCTTGGAGTATGTGTTAAAGTTACTAAACCAGCATTATGAATCGCTGAAATTAAAAATCCACAAGCTAAACCTACAGACTCATTGACGTAATAATTTTGACGCTTAGTACCATCATTATTTATTTCGTAAGGTCTTTTAAAAACAATTATTAAATATGGCGCAATTTCTAAAAAAGGTTTATCTGCATTAGTTCCCAAATGTTTTAAATCTTCTAGCCATTCATCACTCATTCGTTCTTTATAACTTCTACGCTCCTCTTCTTCTGCTGCCATTCTAATTTTTTTCTTTAGTTGAGGATTCGCCACAACACAAAAAGTCCAAGGTTGCTTATGAGCACCAGATGGTGCTGTTGATGCAGTTTTTATAATATTTTCAATAACTTCTCTAGGGATTAGTTTATTAGAGAAATCTCTAACAGATCTCCTTTTATTTAACCAATTAAAATAATCTTTAGTTTTTTTTAGCATTTCATTTTCAGAATAACTTTCTTGAGTATGCCTTATATGTTTATAACCATCAACTAAAATAAAATCGTCTTTTTCCATTCTTTTAATTTAAAGTTTTAAAAGTAAGCATTTAAAATTTATGTCATATTGTCACTATAAAAAGTTTGGTATTTTTTTTGACTAATAGGTAGTTGTAAAAATTAATTTAAAAATATTAAAATATGGCAACAGGAAATATTAATGTAACGGCTGAGAATATTTTTCCAATTATTAAAAAATTCTTGTATTCAGATCACGAAATATTTTTACGTGAGCTAATATCGAATGCAACAGATGCTACTTTAAAACTAAAACACCTATCAACTTTAGGGGAAATAAAAGGAGGCATTGGAAATCCAATGATTGAAATTAAAGTTGATAAAGACAAAAAAGAAATTAGAATTATTGACCAAGGCGTTGGTATGACTGCTGAAGAAGTAGAAAAATACATCAACCAAGTAGCTTTTTCAGGAGCTGAAGAGTTTGTTGAAAAGTATAAAGACAAAGTTGAAGATTCGGGAATAATTGGGCACTTTGGTTTAGGTTTCTACTCTTCTTTTATGGTAGCTAGTAAAGTCGAAATTTTCACAAAATCATTTGCTGAAAATTCAAAAGCGGTTCGTTGGGAATGCGATGGAAGTCCAGAATATACTTTGGAGGAAACTGACAAAACAGACAGAGGGACTGAAATTGTTTTACACATTGATGACGATTCAACCGAATTTCTAGAAGAAAATAAAATTACTGAGCTTTTAAATAAGTATAATAAATTTATGCCTATTCCAATTAAATTTGGAACACGCGAAGAAACATTACCATTACCAGAAGGAGCTGCAGATGATGCTGAAGCCGAAAAAATTACTGTTGATAATATTGTAAACAACCCTAATCCAGCTTGGACGAAAAATCCTACTGAACTAAAAGATGAAGATTATAAGTCTTTTTATAGAGAGTTGTATCCAATGCAATTTGAAGAACCTTTATTTAACATTCATTTAAATGTAGACTATCCGTTTAACTTAACAGGTATTTTATATTTTCCTAAATTGAGTAAAAACCTAGACCCTTCAAAAGATAGAATTCAGCTATATCAAAATCAAGTATTTGTAACAGATAATGTAGAAGGAATTGTGCCTGATTTTTTACAAATGCTACGTGGGGTAATTGATTCTCCAGATATTCCTCTAAATGTTTCCCGTTCCTATTTACAAGCTGATGGAGCAGTTAAAAAAATATCGAGTTATATTACACGAAAAGTTGCTGATAAGTTAATAAGTCTTTTCAAAAATGACCGTAAAGCTTTTGAAGAAAAATGGGATGATATTAAAATTATTATTGAGTACGGAATGCTTTCAGAAGAAAAATTCTTTGAAAAATCAGATAAATTTGCATTGTACCCAACAGTAGATAAAAACTATTTTACTTTTTCTGAGTTAGAAGAAAAAATTAAACCTGCGCAAACAGATAAAGATGATAAGCTAATTGTTTTATATGCTTCTGATGTAAAAGCACAGCATAGTTATATTGACGCAGCAAAAGAAAAAGGATATGAAGTTTTATTATTAGATTCTCCAATTGTTTCTCATTTCATTCAAAAACTTGAAGGAAGTAAAGAAAATATTCAATTTGTTAGAGTTGATTCAGATCATATTGACAATTTGATAAAAAAGGATGAGGATAAAATCAGTAAACTTTCTGATGAGGAAAAAGAAAAATTAAAACCAATTATTGAGGAGGTAATTCCAAAAGAAACATATACTGTTCAACTAGAGGCTATGGATTCAAGCGCCAATCCTTTTATAATTACGCAACCAGAATTTATGCGTAGAATGAAAGAAATGCAAGCTACAGGTGGCGGCGGAATGATGGGAATGGGTAATTTCCCCGAGATGTATAACTTAGTTATTAATACAAATAATGATTTGGTTGGTGAAATTTTAAATACAAAAACTAAAAAGAAACAAGAACGTTTGGTTCAACAAGCTTTTGATTTAGCAAAATTATCACAAGGACTATTACAAGGTGAAGATTTAACAAACTTTATTAAACGAAGTTTTCAAATGGTTAAATAAATTTAGTCATATAAATAGTTTAACAAACAATTAATATAGAGCCTCAATTAGTTTTGAGGCTTTTTTTATTATTTTTACTGTTTAAAAAATAATATAAATATAGAGTTGGCATTTTTTTTGATACAATAGGGTTAAATGTTTACAATGAATACATCCATAAAATCACTTTTTATAATTTTACTAATTAGTTTTAGTTCAATACAGTCATTTTCTCAAAGCGATACAACTAAAACGGTGATAAAAGACTCTAAAATTAATGGTGAAATTTCTAAAACGGGTAATTATAAACTTAAAGCCACTACTAAAGCTGCAACTAACTCGAGCTTCGATTTAAAAATTAATAAAAAATTGAATACTGCTGCGATTGATAAAAATTTAAAAGAGAATAGGCCAAATTCCAAAACTCAAAACTTTTTATTGGAAGAATTACCTGAAGACAGAGATATTATTGGAAAAAAATATTGGAAAAATAAAGATGTAACTCATAAAAGGTTAGAAAGTAATTTAAGCTTAGGAACTGTAAATAGTAGTACTAGAACTGTTAAAATTGAATGTAGAGATCATAGCTATGTTGATGGTGATAGAATTAGGCTTTATCTAAATGAGCAAGTTATAAGTAACAATATTGGTTTAAAAGGTAATTATTATGTGTTCTACATAAATTTGGAAGATGGCTATAATAGAATTGATTTTCAAGCTTTAAACCAAGGACTTTCAGGGCCCAATACTGCAGAGCTAAAAGTATATGATGATAAAGGAAACTTAATTTCGGCAAAAGAATGGAACCTTCCAACTGGAGCGACTGCTACATTGGGGATTATTAAAAAGTAAATAAATTTATGATTTTAGCTGCATCTGGAATTATCTTACAAAATAGAAAAATACTATTACTTCAACGTTCACATTACACAAAAAATTATCCCGAATTTTGGGGTTGTCCAGGTGGTCGAGCAGAACCTAATGAATCAGCAGAACAAAACGTAATACGAGAAGTTAAGGAAGAATGTAATTTAAATTTTACACCTAAATCAATTCTTAAAACTGGAATTTGGCAAGATAGAAGTTATTACCGCTTTTTAGGTGACTGGCACGGAGAAATTAAAATACAAGAACAAGAAGTTTTAGCGTATGATTGGTTTAGTTATCAAGAAGCTATTAAGCTTCAATTATCATTTGATTATAAAGAAGTGATTGAGTTATTATATCGTAAGCAACTTTTGTAAGATAGATTGAATTTATCATTTTTAACAGTTTATTAGCACTTTAAATATAAGTGAATTGTAACTTTAATGATTTACTGTCGTCTTTATTAAGTATGGTGCTTACAATAAATTAACTCAAAATAGAATTATTAAAACAATCCATTCACATATAGTTCCTAAAGGAATTGAGAAAATTCGATTACAAGATTATGCTCCAAAAGCTTTTCATACATATATTCCTTCAAATAGTGGAATTAAAAAAGCGATAAAAAAAGGTTTATTTCTATCTAATGGTGAAGTTGCGCAAACTGGTACTTGGGTAAATCATGGGCAAATTTTGGAATTAATTGAAGATTCCGCAACTAAACCTAAAATTTATGAGTTCAATTTAGAAGTTGTTTTTGAAGATGATCATATAGCTGTTATTAATAAACCAGCTGGTATTTCAGTAAGTGGGAACTCTTTTAAAACTATAGCCAATGCCTTACTTCATAATTTAAAGGAAAGTTCGCAAAAAGATGCACTTTATAAACCAACTCCAGTTCATAGATTAGACAATCAAACCTCTGGTTTGCTGTTAATTGCAAAAACCAAAACGGCACAAATTGAGCTAGGAAATCAATTTACAAATAAAACAATTCAAAAAAAATATTGTGCAATAACTATAGGTAAGGTCCATTCCAATCAATTGATACATACACCTATTGATCATAAAGATGCTGAAACTAGTTTTGAAATTATTAAAATTGTAAAATCTTTAAAATACGATAATTTAAGTTGTTTGAAAGTTTCACCCAAAACTGGCAGAACACATCAAATTCGTATTCATTTGTCATCTATTGGACATCCTATTTTAGGTGACAAATTATATGGATATAAAGAATTAATTCACAAAGGAAAAGGGTTGTTTTTATGTGCAAGTGAAATTACATTTTTACATCCAAAAACCTTTCAGGTACAGAATTTAAAATTAGAAAAAATTCCACAAAAATTTAACTCAATTCTTATACGTGAAAAAAGACGCTGGAACACCTATAATTTAGGCAAATAATTCGTTTAGAACTTTTGCCAAACGTATACCGCCAACTTGCAATTGAGAACGAACTAAACCAAAATTTTGATATATATATGTATACCCTAATTTTTCTCCAATCTCAACAGTAGCATAAGTTTTAATAGCTAATTTATGTGTTTCATTAGCCCAATCTTCAGTAGTTCCTCTTTGTAAAAATTTCACTTGTTCTTTTGATATTTCATCAGCATTTTCACTAAGTTCAGTATAAGTCATATCAAAATGGTTGATCATATCAGAATCCCAAACTCTATGCAAATTAGTCCCTCGATTGAACCATTGCACTTGAATATCATTACCGCCTTTATCTTCTTTTCTACCAATATGCATTGGTTGATGCAGGTCACCTATCAAATGAACCAACATTTTTAAATAAAAAGCTTTATCCTCCTTTGTTGCTTTCTTATCTAAAATAACTGATTTACATTTTTCGATACCATTTACTAAATCACCGTCAGGATTTTTTTCTGAATTTTCATAATTCACATCAAAAGGCATGTTCACAAAATGCCAAGTGTAAAATTTATCATAACGCCTATCCGACTTAATTTCATCACCAAACGTTGATACTAATGCTAAACTTTGCCCGTCTAAAAGTTCAGCTATTTTTCGTTTTGTTTTACCTTTTAAGTAATCTTCAGCTATTTTACCTATGGTTCTATGTCCAGTTGCTCCCCAATCTGGAGAATTTGCACCTAAAATTGTAAAGGAAATAAAAAACGCACCTACTATAAAAATTGATTTTATCAAATTCATTCTGAAATATTTTTTGCAAATATAAACATAATGTTTGTTAAAAATTTGGAAATATCATAAATAATTTTATATCTTTATGATATCATTTTAATATCATTATAAATATAATAATTATGACACAAGAAAAATTAATAAAAGTATCAAATGGTTATTTTATGCTATTCATGTTAGCATTGTTTATTGCAGGAGCAATTTTTAGTCTGGTTAAATCATCAGAATGGGGACTTATCTTTCTGTTTTTAACCATACTTTCATTGCCAGGATTCTTTTTAGTAAACCCAAATACATCAAAGGTTATCTTACTTTTTGGTAAATACATAGGAACCGTTAAAGAAAATGGTTTCTATTGGGCAAATCCACTCTACAAGAAAAAAGGAATTTCATTAAGAGCTAGTAATTTTGATAGTGAACGAGTAAAAGTGAACGACAAACTAGGAAATCCAATTATGATTAGTACTATTGCTGTTTGGAAAGTCAAAGACACTTATAGAGCAGCATTTGATGTTGATAATTACGAAAATTTTGTCCGTGTACAATCTGATGCTGCAGTTAGAAAATTAGCAAGTTTATACCCATATGATAATTTTGAAGATGATGGTCAAGCGGAGGAAATCACTTTGAGAGCAAGTGTTAATGAAGTAAGTGAAGCACTAGAAAAAGAACTAGCAGAAAGATTAGAAATGGCCGGAATTGAAGTACTAGAAGCTAGAATTGGATATTTAGCATATGCTCAAGAAATTGCGAGTGCTATGTTAAAAAGACAACAAGCCACAGCTATAATCGCAGCGCGTCATAAAATTGTTGAAGGGGCTGTGAGCATGGTTGAAATGGCCATAGATAAATTAGGAAAACACAACATAGTTGATTTAGATGAAGAAAGAAAAGCTGCAATGGTAAGTAATTTAATGGTTGTATTGTGCTCGGATAAAGATGCAGCACCAATTGTAAATACAGGAACTTTAAACCACTAAAATGATAACATTTCTAATCTATATTATCATACTTATATGTACAACTGTCTCATTTTTAATTTTTTAATATGAAAGAATACAAAATAATCAAGAAAAGTTTTTGGAAGAAAGATGATGTTTTTGAAGATTTACTCAATCAACTTTCCAGAGAAGGTTGGACTGTTAATTGTGTAACACATACCGAGGGTAATTTTACCAAAGCATTATTAGAACGCGATAAGAATAGATAATTCTATGAAATCAAATTATTCCAAAATTGGAGTGGGAATAGCAATTGGCGTGGCATTTGGTTTAGCATTAAAAAGTGTTGCATTAGGTGTTGCTATTGGTATTACTTTCTCTGCTGCTTTTATTCAAAAAGAAAACTCAAAAACAAAAAATTAACATTTTGGTATGAAAGTATTTGTTGAAGAACAAAAATTCAATCAGCTATTCGTAATTATAGGGTTAATAATGGCTCTATTAATTGTAAGTGGTTTTACTTTTAAGGAATGGGAAACAATTTCAAAAGGCAGTAATATTGAAATACTTGGCTCGTTAAGCGGATTAATTCTTGTTATTTTAATTGGTATTCTATTTTTTAACTTAAAACTAAAAACTAGAGTTGATGAAAAAGGTATCTATTATCAATATGTTCCATTTCAATTAGCTTATAAAGTAATACTATGGGAAAATATTTCAAAAAGCTATATAAGAAAATACGATGCTATTTCTGAATTTGGAGGCTGGGGATTAAGATTTAATTTTTTTAGAAAAACTGGTAAGTCGGTTACTACAAGTGGTAATATTGGATTACAAATAGAGTTAAAAA
Source organism: Lutibacter sp. (assembly GCF_013041805.1). Classification (GTDB taxonomy): domain Bacteria; phylum Bacteroidota; class Bacteroidia; order Flavobacteriales; family Flavobacteriaceae; genus Lutibacter. The sequence continues at coordinate 26,276 of NZ_JABDRI010000055.1, read as the reverse complement.
CAGGATCTAAAATCTTAATTGGAACTCAGAAAAAAGAAGATTTGAAAAGTGTTCTAAAGACCTATCAAGATAAAATTAAAACTCATGAAAGTTAAATATACCTTAATTTTATTTTTACTTGTTTCAATTTTTACAATTGCACAAGAAAAAAATTATTCAGAAGAAGAAGTTAGTATTTCTACACCAAGTGTAGCTATAAACGGGACTTTATTATCACCAAACACCGTTTCAAAAAATGAATTAGTTATTATTATTCCTGGTTCTGGCCCAACAGATAGAGATGGAAATAATAGCGTAATGAAAAATAATTCTCTAAAATATTTAGCTGAAGAATTGATTGCACATGAAATTGCCTCATACCGTTTCGATAAAAGTGTACTTTCTTATTCGAAAGAAGATCTTGGAAAGTTAGATTCCCTAACCTTCGATGACTTTATTGATGAAGCAAAAGCTGTTATTAATTACTTTAAAACAACTAAGTTGTATTCTAAAATTATTGTTGCTGGCCATAGTCAAGGTAGTTTAGTTGGGATGATTGCATCTAAAAATACTGTAGATGGTTTTATTTCTTTAGCGGGTTCGGGAAGAACAATTGATAAAATTTTAATTGAACAAATTGAGAAACAGGCTCCAATTTTAAAAAATGAAAGTGCTACTATCTTAGGGCAACTAAAAAAAGGCGTACTAGTTGATGTAGTAAATCCAATGTTAAATTCTTTATTTAGAAAATCTGTACAACCTTTTCTTATATCATGGATAAAGTACAATCCACAAATTGAATTAAAAAAACTTTCAATTCCCATACTAATTATTCAAGGAAGCAAAGATATACAAGTTGATACAATTGACGCTGAATTATTACATGCTTCAAACATAAAATCGAAATTAAAAATAGTAGAAAATATGAATCACTTATTTAAAGAAATCAAAGGTGATATTGGCGAAAATATGAGCTCCTATTCAAATCCCAATTTACCTATAATGAATGAATTAACGAACAACATTGTTGATTATATAAATGAATTAAAATAAAATGGCAAAGAAAAAAGCTTTTGCGTTACGCATAAATGAAGATATGCTAAGAGCTGTTGAAAAATGGGCGGCAGATGAGTTTAGGTCAACTAATGGACAATTAGAATGGATGCTAAACAAATGCTTGAAAGATGCTAAGAGACAACCTAAAAAGCAAACCTCTGAAGATTAGGATGTTTATTACTAAGAATGTATTATGGACTCTTACTAAATAACCAATCTTCATACATTAGAATCTGAAGGATTGCAATCAAATAAAATCTAAGATTATTTTACAAGGTGGCATTATAAATTTCACTATGATATGGATCAGAAACAGCCATTAAAAAAATATTTTTAAATTCGTAGTAAATAATTTCAACTATGCAGATTCCACAAATACCAAATTTAATTTTGTATGCGATACCTTTTTTTGTTGCTACTGTAATTATTGAAGGTATTGTTATTTATAAAAAAAATCCAACAAACTACAATTTAAAAGATACCCTTGCTTCCCTATCTATGGGTATTGGAAATTTACTTATAAACATGATTAGTAAAATTTTAGTAGTACTAGTAGTTACTTTTTTATACGAAAACTTTAGACTTATAACAATTCCTTTCGTTTGGTGGGCCTGGCTACTCGTTTTAATTGCCGATGACTTTTGCTATTATTGGTTTCATAGAATAAGCCATGAAAGTCGATTTTTTTGGGCATCTCATATTGTGCATCACTCTTCTCAAAAATATAATTTAAGTACTGCTTTGCGCCAAACCTGGACAGGTGGTTTTTTTAGTTTTATTTTTTATTTAGTTCTACCCATTATCGGATTTCATCCGTTAATGATTTTTACACAAATGAGCATAAGCTTATTATATCAATATTGGATTCATACTGAATTAATACATAAAATGCCCCATTGGTTTGAGGCCATTTTTAACACACCTTCTCATCATAGAGTTCATCACGGTTCAAATCCATTATATTTAGATAGAAACCATGCCGGGATTTTTATTATTTGGGATAAATTATTTGGCACATTCCAGGAAGAACTAGAAGAAGAAAAAGTGGTTTATGGATTAACTTCAAACATAAAAACATACAATCCAATTGTTATTGCATTTCATGAATGGATTTTAATATTTCAAGACGCGTTTAGAAGTAAAACGTCATTCATCAAAAAATTGAGCTATTTTATTAAACCTCCTGGCTGGAAGCATAATGGCACAGGAATGTTATCTAATGATTTAAGAAAAGAATGGCTTCTAAAAAACAGGAAACTATAGTATATGCAATAATTAAACAATATTTTTTTTAATATTATTTAATATAATAACTATCTCAACTTAAAAAACTTAAGTTATAATTTCATATGACCCCCAATAGATAATAAATATAATTCTTTTTTGGCCTTTGCAAATTTCTCAAAAGCTTCTTTGTGATCTATTTTTATATACCCAAATGTATCAAAATGATATCCTAAAACTTTATTACAATTTAAAAATGTACTTGCTCTAATTGCCTCATCAATTCCCATAGTAAAATTATCTCCAACTGGTAAAATTGCCAAATCTAATTCTCCAATTACTTCAGGAATTAATTTCATATCATTTGTTAAGGCTGTATCACCTGCAATATATAATCTATGATGACTTGTTTCAATTACAAAACCTCCTGGCTGACCTCCATACGTTCCGTCAGGAAAAGAACTTGAATGAATTGCATTAGTATAGTGAACAGTTCCAAAATCAAATTCCCATTTCCCTCCATGATTCATAGGGTGGCCTTTTAATCCTTTGTTTTCAAAATGACTTACAATTTCATAATTAGAAATAATTACTGCACCTGTTCTATTAGCTATCGCTTCAACATCTAAAATATGATCTTGATGTGCATGCGTAATTAAAATATAATCAGCTTGTAATTTATCTATATCAATTTCTGAAGCAAGTTCATTACCTGTTATAAAAGGATCAATTAATAATGTTTTATCCTTTGTTTCAATACTTATACATGCGTGGCCTAAATAGGTAATTTTCATATTTGAAGTGTTTTTATAGTTATTGCAATTTAAAAAATAAATAATAAAAAAACCACGAAAAAATTAATTTCCGTGGTAAATCAATCAACTAAATCATAAATAAATTCTTTGTTTAGAATTTATATTTAATATAAGCTGTAAAATTTCTTCCAGGCTCCAAAATTCTTCCAGAAAGAAGATCTGAATTCGTAAAAGAAAAATTCAAATGCTCATAGTACGTTTTGTCGAAAATATTAAAAACTGCTGCTCCGACAGAGAAACCTCTATAAGGCTGCAATCCTATTCGTAAATCCATAGTTCCAAAACCAGGTGTTTCTTGCTCCATAAATGAATCTGAAATTCTATTTTGAGCTCCAACAAGTCGTGAGTTTAATGCTACCCAAAATATATCATCTTCAAATTTGGCACCTAAGTTAGTTGTAAAAGGAGGAATTTGTGCTAATGGCTCATTGATATCTTTATTTTCAGCTTGTGTGTAAGAAAAATCTGATGTAAATTGTAATTTATCAGTTGCTTGATAGTACAAACTAAACTCAAATCCGGTTTGAATTGCTTTATCTACATTCATAAATTGTTTTGCAACAGTTGGTGGTGTTGTAGGCATAAATTTCCTTGGAATGTCTTCATTCACAATTGGCTGAATATAGTCTGACAAGAACGAATGAAATACAGATGCACTTACTTCAAATGCTTTAAAATTCTTGCTAAATGATAATTCAAGTTGTGTATTTACTTCAGGCTTTAAATTAGGATTTCCAACATACTCAAAAGGATCTACTCCCACAGCAAAATGATTGATATAACGTTCAATCATATTCGCGGTTCTAACACCTCTACCAATTGCAAATTGAGTTTGAAAACCATTTTCTTGGTATTTAATTGCTGCATTTGCACTTACATTGGTTTCTGTTTTATCACTAATTTCTCCTCCATATAAATCTAGAAAATCTTGTGCAGGATCATCTATTGAGGCAGAAATAAAATCGGCTCTTATACCAGAAGTTATTGTAGTATTATCCGACACTTTAAATTTACCTTCTGTAAACACTCCAACATCATTTAAACTTGCATCTTGCCATATTTTATCAGTAAATGTTCTTGGGTTTGGAAGAACAGTTCCATTCATTATTTTCACAATTCTTGTTCTATCTCCTTCTCTACTTATTAAATTAGCATCAACACCTGCAAATATTCTTGAATTGTCTGATGGTCTAAAAACAATTTCTGCTTTTCCTCCAGTTGTCCATACTTCTACTGGCGAACTTGAAAAAGTCATCATAAAATTTGGTCGGCCTTCATTGGTCATTAAATGATCTACATAGGAATGAAAAACTTTAGCAGAAAAACTTTCAACTTTTTCTGATATTTCATTCCACTTATAATCTAAACCGGCTAAAAAACTGTCATCATAAGGCGAATCCATAGGTAAACCGGCGTGATCTATATCTCTTCCGAAAGACTGTCTCCAAGATAATTGAAGTCTTTGATTGTCTGTCGGATTTAATCCAACCTTAACTGAATAATCAGTAGTTCTAAAAGATGATGGAACTTCTGTACCATTTCCATCTTCATAATCTCCAAAATCTCTATACGATCCATTAAAAAGAATATCGAATTTTTTATCTACATAAAGTAAAGAAGCTCCAGTAACTAAATTATTACCATTAGTCTCATACCCTCCTTCAACACTTCCATGCAATCCAAATTGGTCTTTTGTTGGGTTTTTTGAAACTAAATTAATAATTCCTCCAAAATTTTGACCAAAACGAACTGTAAAAGGCCCTTTTACAATTTCAATTTTTTCTATTTCTTCAGGAATTACGTGCGTTGTAATAGGATCCATTCTATTTGGGCACGCATTTAAAACTTTGAATCCTCCATCATATTGAATATTTAACTGCTCATATTTAAATGACCGAAATACAGGCTCTGATGCGTAAGCACCACGTTTGGTTATTCCAAAACCTTTAATATCTCTAAATAAGTGACCAACACTTCTAGGCTGACTTATTCTTTTTTCGGCATCATTAATTACAACCGATTGCGAAATATCTTTTAATGGGTTTGCTGTAACAATTATCTCATTTAATTCTATCTGAGCTAACTCTAACTTTATGATTAAATTATTCGTTAATTTCTCATTTTTAGTTTTATAACTTACATGAGACAATTCAATTAAATCTCCATCAATCCCTTGAATCTCAAATTCTCCATTCGTATTTGAGATTGTAAATGCATTACTTTTTAAAACTTTTATCGTTACATTTTCTATAGGTTGATTTGTTGCTTCGTCAACAATTTTACCTCTTATTTTTACTGTTTGAGTATAAGAAACTGTAGTCATAAGTATTACTAAACAGTTTACTAATATATTTTTTACCATCTATTTTTTTGATTTTTGATATAGCGTAGTGAATGCTAATAATACATTTATTAACAACTACTTAAATTAATAACACTAAACCATCACCCCTTCAATTTAAATTATTGAAGAGACTAATGAAATACTATGTATAATTACACTTGTAATTAACTAGTATTGAGCATGATGAGCTATTAAGAAAATATTTGTGGTGGTTTTAGCAAAAAGGTATGTATTTCTTTGAGTGTATATTTACACGCGGACATACTTTTAGAAGAATGGTTGTCGATATTTTTAAAATTATAAGTAAAATAATCAATAGGAGAAACAGGATATTTTTCAAGATCAATTAGTGGTACATTCGATTTATGATCGTGATCTGTATGATTTACTTTATTAAGCTGCTTTTCTAAATAACATTTACCGTTGCATTCTAGATAAGGTTTATCTCTATTTTCACAAAGTTCACTTGCTATATAATCATAATTGGCATAATACTCTATAATTGGAACTATAGGTCTAACCATTGCCAACAAATAGAGTAAATAAAAAAATATACCTAAAAATTGATTTTTCATTTATTAAAAAATAGAGGCCAAATATAATCCAAATCCAAATAATAATGAAAACAGAAAAGTACTAATTGCTAATTTTTTTAATTCAGGATCTAACAATTTAGGTTTTTTATTGTTAAAGACCATTATAACATGTTTAAATATAGGTATATAAGCCAAAATAAATATAAGCTGATAAATAGCTTTAAAGTGTATTATAGTATATAACGCTGCAACTAAAAACGAAGAAAATAGCAAAAAATAGTGATAATATTTTGCGAATTGAACTCCAATTTTAACAACTAATGTATTTTTACCAGATTTCACATCAGACTCCCTATCTCTCATATTGTTCAGGTTCAAAACCCCAATGCTCAAAAAGCCTACAGAGAATGCTGGTAGTAAAATTGTAAAATCCAATTGCTTTGTAAATAAATAATAACTCCCACAAACACTTAATAATCCGAAAAATAAGAATACAAACAAATCTCCAAACCCACTATAGCCATATGCTTTTTTACCTACTGTATATTTAATGGCCGCAGCAATACTCAAAATTCCTAATAAAAAAAATACAGTAAGATTTACTAAATCATTTTTGCCAAATGCTTCATATATTAAAAAAACTGCAATAAGAAATGTAATTACTGAGGAGATTATTATCGCTTTCAGCATTTGCTTAGGTGAAATTTTACCACTTTGTATGGCTCTTTTCGGACCAATTCTATCTTCGTTATCGGTTCCTTTTACTCCATCACCATAATCATTCGCGAAGTTTGAAATTATTTGAAATCCTATAGTAGCTAGCAAAGCTAATAAACAAACTAACCAATTAAAAGATCCTTGAGATGCGGCAATAAAACTTCCAATAATAATACCAGAAACTGATAGCGGTAAAGTTCTCAACCGTGCAGCTTCTATATAATGTTTAACCATATATAACTAAATAATTCTAAGTAACTGTATAAATAAGTGTATTATAGTTTATTGTTTTTTGCTATAATTTCGGCAATATCCAATACGTCCACTTTTTCCTCGTTATTTGTAATTTTAACACCATCCGTCATCATCGTATTACAAAATGGGCAACCAGTTGCAATAATATCAGGATTTACTTCTATTGCTTGTTCAGTTCTTTCAATATTAATTTCTTTGTCACCTTTTTCTGCATCTTTAAACATTTGAGCACCTCCTGCCCCACAACATAAACCGTTACTTTTGCAATGCTTCATTTCTACCAATTCAACATCTAATTGCTTTATTAAATCTCTTGGTGCTTCATAAATATCATTAGAACGCCCTAAATAACAAGGGTCATGAAAAGTGATTTTTTTACCTTTAAATTCTCCACCTTCAATGGTAATTCTACCTTCATCAACCAAAGATTTGAGTAACTCTGTGTGATGCACCACTTCATAAACACCTCCTAGTTCAGGGTATTCATTTTTTAGGGTATTGAAACAGTGAGGACAAGCTGTGACTATTTTTTTTATTTCATACGCATTCAACACTTCAATATTAGTCATGGCTTGCATTTGGAATAAGAACTCATTTCCAGCTCTTTTTGCAGGATCTCCAGAGCAACTTTCTTCTGTTCCTAAAACCGCAAATTCCACCTTTGCAGCATTTAAGATTTTTACAAATGCCTTTGTAATTTTTTTAGCTCTATCATCAAAGCTACCGGCACAACCTACCCAAAATAATACTTCAGGTTGTTTTCCTTGTGCCATCATTTCTGCCATTGTTGGTACATTCATTCTAAAAATATTTTTTTATTTATTCGTGCTGTCCGTCATCAAAAACTTCAATAGTAACATCTTTTTCTACTAAATCAGTAAATTTACCTCTATATCTTGTAGCTTTTACTAAATGGTTATCAATCCAATGGTAATTTCCTCCTCTTGGTTTTCCCATTAATAAACTATGATATTTAAATCCATTTTCTTTTAACCAAGTTTCAGTGTAAACTCTATGCTCTTCTGTTCTTGATGTAAAAAAACAAATTACATGTCCTTCATCAAACCATTTATTTAAAGTATCCAGCGCATCAGGATATACTTTTGCTGTAAGCATTCTTTCCGGCTCTTCATTTGGAATATCATCACATACTGTTCCATCAATGTCAATTAAATAATTTTTAATTCCTTCGGGTAAAATAGGACTAATATGCAATCCTGCTTCCACTTTATCATGTAATAATTTATCTACGTCTTCTTTTTTCATTCCTGTTTTTTAAAAAATTCTATTCATCCTTCCAATTCAATCGATCCATCTGATTGTATTGCCAAGGAGCCCCATTATTTTCAATATTGGTCATCATCATATTTAATTCTTGTGGTGCAGAAGATTCTTCCATCACTAAATAACGTCTCATATCTATAATAATAGATAGCGGATCTATATTTACCGGACACTCCTCTACACAGGCATTACAACTTGTGCAAGCCCACAATTCTTCAGGAGTTATATAATCATTTAGCAATTGTTTACCATCATCAATAAACTTTCCGTTTTTATCAATATTGTTTCCTACCTCTTCTAATCTATCACGTGTTTTCATCATAATAGCTCGAGGAGATAATTCTTTACCAGTCTGATTTGCTGGGCAAGATGAAGTACAACGACCACACTCAGTACATGTATAAGCATTCATTAATTGAACCCAATTTAAATCTGTAACATCACTTGCTCCAAATTTTTCAGGAACATCATTTTCTGTTTCAGGCACTGCTGCATAAGGATCTGCATCTGGGTCTAACATTAACTTTACTTCATTCTTTACCGATTCAAGGTTATCTAATTTTCCTATTACATTTAAATTAGCATAAAATGTATTTGGAAACGCCAATAAAATATGAAGATGCTTAGAGTAATATAAATAATTTAAAAATATAAGAATCCCTATAATATGAATCCACCACGCAGTACGCTCAATTAAATGTAGACTTTCAACACTAAATCCGTCAAAAATTGGCACTAGAAATTGACTTATTAAGTTTCCTGAGTTCATTTCTTGAAAATGAATATCAGTGGCATTCATTATAAGAAATAGTGACATTAAAACCATTTCAAAATACAAAATATAAAGCGCATCATTTTTAGGGAATCCTTTCATTTCTTTATTCCAGAAACGAGGTATTCTAAGAACCATTCTTCGCAACCAAAAAATGGTTACTGATACTAAAACGAGGAATGCTAATAATTCAAAAGAAGCAATTAAAAAATTATAAAAACCTCCTAAAAAAGATAGAATTCTATGAGTCCCAAAAAGTCCATCAATCAATATCTCTATAACTTCAATATTGACAATAATAAATCCAACATAAACAATAATATGTAAAATTGCTGCGATAGGTCGCTTCACCATTTTAGATTGACCTATGGCAACCATCACCATATTTTTCCAACGTGCTTTCGAATTATCAGTTCTATTTACATCTTTACCTAACTTAATATTTCTAGTTAGTTTTTTAACATTTTTTACAAAAAACCCAATTCCTAAAACTAAAAGGATTGCAAATGCAATATTGTCAAGATAATTCATACGTGTTGGTTATTGTCAATTTTATTTCTAAAATATATTCTACTCTTTTTGATCTTCAGATTCTTGATACCCTTTATCCTTTTTTCCGAATAATGAAAAATGAACAAAACGCTTAGGATGTAGTTTCATCTCTCGTAATAACTCTTCTAATTCTTTTGACGAATTAGCTAAGTTATTATACATTCTCTCATCCTTAACTAGCTTACCTAAAGTGCCTTCACCAGATTCTACACTTGCTAAAATTTTATTTAAATTAGTAACTGTCGCTTCTAAATTTTTAACAGTTAGTCCTAAATTAGCATCAACTAAAGTATCTGAAAGTTTCGCTAAATTACTTGTCATTACCTCAGCATTTGCAAGGGTAAATCCCATTTTTTCTTCATTAGTTTGAATTAATTTATCTACTCTTTCAGAAATAGTTTTAAAATTGGTAATGGTGGCATTAAGCTGAGAAATACTTGATTTTAAATGAGCTCTACTATTAGCATCTAATACATCGGTTAAACTCGTCATTAAAGAATCTGCACTAACTATCACATCTTCAACTTTTGCCTGTAATGGGTTTAGTTTTTCTGTTACTGAAGAAAATATATCCGATTCAATTTCTCCCGTTAAAAAATCACCTGGTTTAGCCATTTCACCTTCGTAAGAAGGCACAACAGCTAATGATTTTCCTCCCATTAAGCTCGCGCTGTAGATTTTAGCCACACTTTGTTTCGAAAATTCAAAATCATTTTCAACACTAAATTCTACAATTAACCCCCCCCTTTTTTCAGGGTCTTTATTAAACATAATATTAATAACTTTCCCTACTTCTACACCATTAATAGTTACCACACTTGCAGTGTTTAAACCTTGAACATTACTATATTCTGTTAAATATGTTTTCGAAGGACCATCAAATAAGTTAAGGCCTTTCATAAAATTAAATCCCCAAATAAATAGTGCAATAACACTAACTGCAACTATCCCTGTTTTTACTTCTCTTGTAATTTTCAAAATAACAATATTTATAAAAGCAATATTACTAATTATTTACCCAAAATTGGTATGATTTATTTAAAAACATCATCAATAGATATTTTTTTTCCATTTTTAAAAGCGACTATAAAAGCGGTTGTATATCCTTTAGAATTTGCTTGTTTTTTAACTTTATTTATTTCAGTAAAATCAGAAGTATTACCTAAATAATACCTGTAGATTTTTCCAAATTTAACACGTTCTACATTTTTTAAACCCTTAAAATTATACGATTTAGTTGCCAACTTACGTTTTCCTGCAGCAATTTGAACTTTAAATTGAATATTTTTTTCAACACTTTTAACTTCTTTTGGTTGTTCTTTTGGTTGCTCATCAATCTCTTCATTGGCAACAGAATTTAATGAAAGTTGGTTAAAATATTTTACAATACCTTTATAAATAGATTCAGAGAATTTTTCTTGGCCTACTTTGGAATTTAAAAAAGTTCCTTCAGTTTTATTTGTTAAAAAACCTGTTTCGATTAAAATACTTGGCATATATGTTTGATGTAAAACTACAAAACCTGCTTGCTTTACACCTCTGTTTTTTCTTTTTAATGTATTAGTAAATCCGTCTTGAACAATACTCGCCAGCTGAATACTTTGATCTAAGTATTCCTCCTGCATTAAAGTGAGCCCAATAACTGATTCTGGTGAATTAGGGTCAAAACCTTTATAATTTGTTTTGTAATCTTCCTCTAATAATATAACAGAGTTCTCAGCCTTCGCAACTTCAAAATTTTGACGGTTTGCATGCGTTCCTAACACCCAAGTTTCTGAACCTAAAGCCTGCGAGCTATGTGCATTGCAATGAACAGAAACAAACAAATCCGCATCTGCTTTATTAGCTATTCTCCCTCGCTCCCATAAATCTACAAAAACATCTGTTTTACGTGTATAAACAACTTTAACATTTGGTTCCTTTTCTAATAATTTACCTACGTGTAAGACAATATTAAGGGCAATTTCTTTTTCCTTGCTGTTTTTATAGCCAACCTTACCAGGATCTTTTCCACCATGTCCAGCATCTAACACAACTATAAAATCCTTTTTTTGAGAAAAAACATCATAATTATTAGAAAAAAAGATCATCAAAAACACGAAAATTACATTTAATTTCGTTCTAACCTTAAATTTAGAAAAGAGTTGCAAGTTCATCAATTATTTTAATTATTTTTGGCGTTTGTTATTTGTGTGTTTCAAATATTAAGCCATACATTTACAAACAATCAATTATGTGGTTGATTAATTCTAAGCTAATGTAAAAAAAGTTATGCTATCAGCCCAATTTTATGGTTTTTTTTATAAAATATTTCATTATTAAAACATCTAATAGAAATACTTATTTTACCTTATTTTTGATAGCTTTAAGTAGCATTATCAATACAGTGACTTATTCTCAGGAATTAAGCAAAGAACTAGGTGAAAATTTACAAGTAAAATCAATCGATTCTATAATTCCACAGAAAAAAGATTCTATAATTCCTATTGCTAAAGATTCAATTATAAAACCTAAGGAATTACTTGAAAGTATTATCGAACACTCGGCAGATAGCTTAATAAGACAAGATATAAAAAACAATAAAATTATTTTGTTTAATAATGCTCACATACATTATAAAGATATTGATTTAACTGCTGGTTATATTGAAATTGATAATAATACCAATGAAGTTTGGGCAAGAGGAATAAAGGATACCATAGGAAATTACGTACAACTTCCTGTTTTTAAGCAAGGTACTGAAGAATCAACACAAGATACTATTTCTTTCAATTTTAAATCTGAAAAAGCAAAAATTTGGGGATTGCGCACGGAGCAAGATGGTGTAATTATAAGGGGAGAAGTTATGAAAAAGGAAAACGATTCAACTATATATGTCCAAAACATAAAATTTACAACTTCAGAGAAAGAAGATCCTGATTTTTATATAAAAACGGCAAAAGCAAAAATTGTCCCAAATAAAAAATTAGTTATTGGTTTGAGTAATTTGGTTATTCAAGATGTTCCAACTCCGCTATTTTTACCCTTTGCATACATTCCATTAACAAAAGGAAATGTCTCTGGCTTTATTATGCCAACATGGGGAGATACGGCTGAACAAGGTTACTTTTTACAAAATGGAGGTTATTATTTTGCTATTAATGACTATGTAGATTTAGCTGTTTTGGGAGATGTTTACACCAATGGAAGTTGGGGTTTAAGAACAGAATCAAGTTATGTTGTTCGTTATAAGTTCAATGGAAATATTAGTATTAGATATGAAAATTTAAAAAATAGTATTCGTGGTTTCGACGATTTTTCTAAAACAACTAACTACAATATTAGATGGAGCCATAGCCAAGATTCAAAATCAAATCCAAACGCTCGGTTCTCTGCGTCTGTAAACTTAGGGAGTAGTACTTATTATAGACAATCTTTAAATGAATATAATACCAATTCATTTTTAAATAATACACTTAATTCATCTATCTCTTATTACAAAAAGTTTGTAGGTACCCCTTTTAATTTAGCTGTTTCTGCAACACACTCCCAAAATACAAATACGCAAAGTATTACCATGTCATTGCCCTCTTTACAATTAAATATGGATAGAATATATCCTTTTACCACTAAATCTGGTGGTAAAAATAATGCAATTCAAAAGTTAGGAGTTACCTATTCTATGAAGGGAGATTACAAAATTAACACCACCGATGAGTTTTTCTTTAAAAAAGAAATGTTTGAAACTGCCAAATCTGGATTACAACACAATGCCTCTTTTAATACAAATATGAAAGTTTTAAAATATTTTACATTATCTCCAAATGCAAATTATAAAGAGGTTTGGTATTTTGATAAAATTAGTAAAACATATAATGCTGAAGAAAACATAGTAGTCTCGGATACTATTAATAGATTCAGTTCATTTAGAGAATATACGGCTGGTGCTTCGTTAGCTACAACTATTTACGGGATGTTCAACTTTAAAAAAGGGAGATTACAAGCCATAAGGCATACAATTAGACCTTCAATTTCTTACGGTTATCGCCCAGATTTTAGTTCATTTTTTGAGGAAGTACAACAAAGTCAAGACGCAAATGATATTGTTGAGTACTCACCTTTTACCAATGGTGTTTATGGCGGACCTAGTACGGGACTTTCTAATAGTTTAGGATTTACAATAAACAACACTATTGAAGCAAAGGTAATGTCTAAAGATTCAACCAAAGTTGAACCTGAAAAAGTTACTTTAATTAATAATTTAAATTTTTCTTCAAGTTACAATATGGCAGCAGATTCTTTAAAATGGAGTCCTGTAAGAATGACTGCTGGTACAGACTTATTTAAGAAAAAATTAAAATTAAATGTAAATGCGACCTTTGATCCATATGCAATTACTGCTGAAGGGAAAAAAATTAATACCTTTAATATAAATAACGGAGGAAGTTTATTTCGATTAACCAATGCCGCGTTAACAATGAATTATGATCTTGCAAGTAGCAAGTCTGAAGGAACAAAAAGTGCTGCACAGCAAAATGCAGACGCTAATAATTCTGATGGAATATTTGGTGAAAATCTAAATACGAGCAATGATTTAAGTTCTAATAATAACAAGTCTAATAAGAATTCAAAAACTGCTAAATTGTATAGAGCTACATTTCCTTGGACCTTAAAACTAGCGTATTCTTTAAATTATTTGAATACAGCTAGACAAAAAGAAATTTCTTCAAATTCTTTAATGGTTTCAGGAGACATTGAACTAACACCAAAATGGAAGGTTGGAGCATCAAGTGGTTATGATATAAAAAATAAAGGTTTTAGTTATACCCAATTGCGTTTTTCCCGAGATTTAGACAGCTGGAAATTGAATTTTAATTGGGTGCCTTTTGGAGACAGACAAACGTACTACTTTTTCTTAGGTGTAAAATCCTCTATGCTTAGTGATTTAAAATACGACAAAAGACAAGTACCTGACAGACGATTATTTTAAAATTATATATTTTATGAAAAAAATTATTAAAACAACAAATGCGCCAGCACCTGTTGGCCCTTACAACCAAGCAGTTTTAAAAGGAGATACTCTATATACTTCTGGACAAATTGGAATTAATCCTTCGACAGGAACTATTATTAATGAAACTATAGAAGCTGAAACTAAGCAAGTTTTAGAAAATATGAAAGCTGTTTTAACTGAAGCTGAAATGACCTTTGACAATGTTGTAAAAACAACCATATTTGTTAAAAACATGAACGACTTTGCAAAAATAAATACGGTATATGCTACGTATTTTAATGCAGATACAGCACCTGCAAGAGAAACTGTTGAAGTTGGAAATTTACCGTTATTTGTAAACGTTGAAATTTCAATGATTGCAATTAAATAATAGTTTAAATAGATTTCATTAAAAGTTCTGCAGTAGCAGGATTTGTTGCTAATGGAACATCATGAACATCACATAAACGCATGAGCATTGCGATATCCGGTTCATGCGGGTGCATTCCTAAAGGATCTCTAAAAAAGAAGACCATATTGGTTTTACCTTCGGCTACACGCGCAGCAATTTGAGCATCACCTCCATAAGGGCCCGATAAAAATTTATTTACTTTAAATCCTGCTTTCTCAGCATTTTTACCTGTAGTTCCCGTCGAAACTAATTCAACTTTTTTAGCTAAAATTAATGCTTTAAAATCCATTAAAAACTGAATCATTTCAGCTTTTTTACCATCGTGCGCAATAATTGCAATTTCCATAATTCTAAATGATTTTATAGTTAAAGTGATGCTGAGTATTCAATTAAATCTACTACTTTATTTGCATAGCCAAATTCATTATCATACCAAGCAATAATTTTATAAAAATTGGCATTCAGCGCCAAACCTGCAGTTGCATCAAATACGGAAGTTCTTGACTCTGAAACAAAATCTTGAGAAACTACTTCATCCTCAGTGTACCCTAAAATACCTTTTAATTCGTTCTCAGAAGCTTTTTTCATAGCTTCTTTTATAGCTTTATATGTTGTTCCTTTTTTTAAACGAACTGTCAAATCAACCAATGAAACATCAACTATTGGAACTCTCACTGCCATAGCCAATATTTTACCTTCAAGTTCTGGAATAATTTTAGTAATTGCCACTCCTGCACTTGTTGTGGTTGGAATCATATTATTTAATGCTGATCGACCTCTACGCCACTTTTCAGAGGGTCCATCTACTGTTTTTTGACTTGATGTTGTTGAATGAACCGTATTTACTAATGCCTCTTCAATAACAAAATTATCATGTAAAACCTTTGCAACTGGAGCCAAACAATTAGTTGTACAGGAAGCATTAGAAAAAATTAAATCATCTTTTAAAAGTAGCTTGTTGTTAACACCCATAACAAACATAGGTGCATCTTTTGAAGGTGCAGAGATAACCACTTTTTTTGCTCCGCCTTTAATATGTTGTGCTGCTTGACTTTTACTTGTAAAAAAACCAGTTGATTCAATTACAAAATCTACATTTATTTTATCCCAATGAATATTTTCTGGTTTTTTCTCAGAAGTGATTCTTATTGATTTTCCATTAACTATTAAAGACCCTTCTTTTATTAAAATATCTCCTTCAAATTTTCCGTGTACCGAATCATATTTCAATAAATAGGCTAAATGCTCAACTTCTAATAAATCATTAATTCCTACAATTTCAATATTTTCTCTTTCAATAATAGTTCTAAAAGCTAGTCTTCCTATTCTCCCAAATCCGTTTATTCCTATTCTAATCATTTATATGACATCTAGATAATCTACTATTTACTTATTAAATTGACATAATATCACTTACACGTAGCAATTCCTTATTAATAGCATGGTGACCTTTTACGGCATTTTCTAAATCGGTAGTTTCAACCTTATTGTTTATTAAACCAACCATTAAATTAGTTTTACCATCTAATATTAACTCAACAGCTTTAACCCCTAATCTACTTGCTAAAACACGATCAAAACAACTTGGAGAACCTCCTCTTTGCATATGTCCTAAAACTGAAACTCTAACTTCATACTGCGGTAAATTTTCTTCTACATAATCGGCCAATTCAAAAACGCTTTTACCAATTTTATCTCCTTCAGAAACCACAACAATGCTTGATGATTTACCTGACCGCTTACTCCTTTTTAAAGCTTCTAGCAATCTATCTAATCCTAGGTCTTCTTCAGGAATTAATATTTCTTCAGCACCTGCTCCAACTCCAGCATTTAAAGCAATAAAACCTGCATCTCGCCCCATAACTTCAACAAAAAATAAGCGATTGTGTGAACTTGCAGTATCTCTAATTTTATCTATAACTTCTACAACAGTATTCAATGCCGTATCAAAACCGATAGTGTAATTTGTGCCAAAAATATCGTTATCTATGGTACCTGGAATACCAATACAAGGGAAACTGTATTCTTTATTAAAAATCATACCTCCAGTAAAAGTACCATCACCACCAATTAACACTAGTGCATCAATTTTAGCATTTTTAAGCTGTTTATAAGCTTTTGCTCGTCCTTCTTCTGTTCTAAATTCTTTAGATCTAGCTGATTTTAAAATTGTTCCTCCTCTATTAATTATATTACTGACGTGACGTGCTGAAAGATTTTCAAAATCACCTTCAATTAAACCTTGATACCCTCTATAAATACCAACGCATTCTACATTGTAATAAGAGCAAGCTCTAACTACTGCTCTAATAGCAGCATTCATTCCTGGTGCATCTCCTCCTGAAGTCATAACACCAATTTTATTTATCTTTTTTCCCATAAAATGAATTGCAAAATTAGACTATAATTTTAAATTAGTGATGGTTGTTTACCATAAATCTATTGGATAGATACCAGTTTCTTTTAATTTTTGAATTTCTGATGTCACATATTCTTTGTCTTGTTTATAAGTTACCCCAAACCAGCGTGCATTAGATTTTAATACTTCCATAGTTGCAATATTATTTACAATTAGATGATTCACTACCAAAGGAATAAAAAATTCTGCTTTTGGGCTTTTATAGTTTTCTTCTAAGAAACTCTCAAATAATGATGCAGAAACCTCAAAGTATTTTGGCGTAAAACCAAAAAAGTTCATTGAAACAGTTGTTTCTTCTGAAATGGGAACTAATTGTTCATTCTCATTTTTAAACTTTAATCCTCCATCAATTTTTTCAATATGTGTTCGTTCTGTGATACCTGTTAAATTTCCTTTTTCATTCACTTGACATTCACCTCTTGAAACAAATCCATAATCTGAAACGGTATTTTTTAATATATAACCCATCATATTAAAATTCGTTGAATTTTGATCAATATTTTTTAATGATTTAGACATCACTTCAAAAGCTTCCTTCCCATAAAAATCATCAGCATTTATTACGGCAAAATTCTCTGATACTACATCTTTAGCCATTAACAATGCATGACCAGTTCCCCAAGGTTTTTGCCTATCATTATCTTGAAATTTTTTAGGAATATTTTCTATTTCTTGAAAAACATATTCAACTTCAATTTTACCCTTTAATTTATGATTAAAAAAAGCTTTGAAATCTTCTTGAATACTTTTTCTAATAATGAATACTACCTTTCCAAAACCAGCCTGAATAGCATCATAAATTGAAAAATCTAAAATGGTATCTCCCTGTGGTGTAAATGTATCTAATTGTTTTAATCCTCCATAACGGCTT
This sequence comes from Lutibacter sp., assembly GCF_013041805.1. GTDB lineage: Bacteria > Bacteroidota > Bacteroidia > Flavobacteriales > Flavobacteriaceae > Lutibacter. The sequence continues at coordinate 8,068 of NZ_JABDRI010000055.1, read as the reverse complement.
CCTATTCCTGCGGCTAATACTACTAAAGTTGGTTTACTCATTTTTTGTTAATTTTTTTACTTTTAAACTCGATTAATTTATTTACTTTTTTTATGGTGTCTATAGGTTTTAGCGAATTAATTGAATCAGTCAATTGTTTCTTTTTTAATCCTAACTTTTGCAATAATTCGTTCCTTGTATCAAAGTCAATTTGATAATTCAAACCAACACCCTGAGTGTATCCTTCTTCTTGCTCAGTATATTGAATTTCATTTTGACGATTAAATACAGACGATCGTAACGTTCCTTCTTCATTCAGTAAAAATTCTACATTCACTTCTCCTATAACACTCGACTGTTCTTTTGAACCAATTGGAACACCCACACTACCATTAATAATTATTCTATCATTCACTTGAAAATCTAATGCAATAGCTAGTTGATCATCAATATTTAAATTGTCAACTGTATTCCTTTCTCCAACTGTATACACTGGTTTTAATTTAAAACGATTATCACCTTGATTGAAAATATTGTCAAAAGCATTTGATAACATATCAAAACCAGTACCATAAAGTGCTGCATTGCTATTGACACTTATATCTGTTTCATTATAAAAACTTCCTGAGGCTAATAAAAATAAAAATTGAATGGTTTTATTGTTATCATCATTACTATTCAATTTAAATGCCAACTCAGATGCCACTGTTGAACTAGAATTTGGAATTTCAATATCAAATTCTCGTTGTGAATTGAATAATTCGCCTGAAAAACGTGTAATTAAATCAATAGGAATTTTTCTATTTGCTGTAATATTTTCTAACAATGATTTTGGGTTTGCTGATACTCTATGAACTGCTTCGATATTTATATTTGCGGTAAAAGGGTCTCCACTCCAAGAAATGCTTCCTCCTTTTTTTACCGTAAATGGTTTATTTATAAAACCTCCATATTTAAAATTATAAATTCCATTATCAACAACAAAATCACCATACATATCAAATTTATCTTTGGTGTCTAATTCTAACTGTAAATTTCCAGTTCCGCTTCCTTGTAAATAACTTCCTGTTGCTTTATCTAAAACCATTTCAACAACGGCATCTTTAGTAACTTCAATATTAAAATTTAAGGAAAGTCCTTTTAATTTTTCCGAAATAAAGGCATTCCTAATTTTTTCATTTTCATCAATATTATCTTTATTTACAAACCTAATTAATTCAGATGATTCAACAGTTTTTACATCACTAATTGGAATTACAAAGTGAGTTCCTTTTTTTGTTTTTCCATTTACATCAATTACTAATTTATCCGTAGGTCCAGCAATTGTTGCATCTCCTTCAATAAATCCTGTCCCATAATAAACTGAAGTTTCCTCCTCTTCTGTATTTAAAACTAATAAATTCTTAGTATTTAATTTTAAATCAAGCAACCAATTATCAAAGTATGAGTGCTTTAATGTTCCTGTTAAGGTTCCTTTGGTATCGTACTCTTTATCTTTCAAAGAAACGTCTTCAAATATAAAGGTTTGATCCTTTAATGTTATGATGCTTGTTCCATCAAAGTCAAAATCAACATTTAGATATGGGAAGTACAAACCAGCTCCATCTAAAAATAAATCACCCTCCATAGTTGGATTACTTAATAAACCCGTTAAATGTGCATTACCATAGACAAAACCTCTAATATTATTAAAAACGTCTTCACCTAATGGGCTAAAGGCATCTAATTTAAATTCTTCAAAATCAACTATTACATCAAGGGTTGGGTTTTTAGGCGTAAAATCAATTTCACCTTTTGAAGAAAAATTAATACTTCTATCCCTTTCTAACGAAATATCAAGTGCATATTTTTTAAAAGAATTTTGCCCTTCAATATCAACTTTTAAATTACCTTGATATGAATTATTAATATTAAAGTTTGCTATTGAAAGTTTTGCAGAGGGTCTTAGTTGCCTTTCAAATTCTTTATAATTAATAGTTCCATTTATAGTTCCTTTCAATTTTAAACTGTCAATATCGGGTGTAATTGTGGCAAGTTTAACATTCTTAAAATTAAATTTTAAATCTTTAGATATTGTATCATTAATTGCCCCAAAAAATTCAATTTCTTGATTCGCTGTAGTTATTACAAAAGGATTAATATCATATGTTTTTGTTTTACTGTCAAAAACAACTTTGTTATCAAAATTATTGTTAGGGTTAATTGTCCAATTATTATTTTTAAAGGTAAAATTGGACTTTTGAATTCCAAATACAGATTTATTTTCTTTATTAAATGTATGATAAAAGGCTAAATTATAATCTTCTGTATCTTTTATACCTCCTTTAAATTCGGTTCTAAAAAATAAGGTGTCATTAAGTGTAATATTTACTAGTCTTAATTTTGAAACTGTGTATTGTGGTGTTTCAACTTTTTTAATTGAAAGCTGTGTGTTAAACAATGGATTTTGATTATCAATTTGCAAATTAACGGCATCAATATTATTTTGAAATGCTCTAATTTTAGGCGATTTAATATTAAGTCTAAACAAGTTTTCATCTGCTTCAATAGAACCGCTTATTATTGTATTCGCAGAAAATTCAACTTCAGGATAAAATATTTCAACTATTTTATTGTAGATTTTAAACTTGAATTCTAAATTTTGACCTGCAATTACTTTGTGAGGCTTATAATTAGAATAGATACTACCAATTGAATTTTGCGCTAATTTACCAAATTCGTTAAACTTGAATATTCCACTAACATAGCCATCAATTATTTCAGAAGAGTTGACTTTAATAGTTCTAATACTGTCTAAAAATGATGATGTTATATTAAAGTCTTTAAAAAAATAATTTCCTTTTTGGTTGGTATATAATGAATTTTTAAAATTTACAGAACCTATTAAATCATCTAATGAATTTCCCCTAACATTAATATCTATATCTCCTTTTACATTCGAAATACTATCCCGCTTAAAAACATTTATCTTATTAAGATCACAATAATCAACAACTGTCTTAAAATCAAATGTATAAACATCAGAAGAGAAATTTGCTAATCCATTAAAATTTAGTTTTATATTATCATCATTTACTTCCATTTCTCCATTAAAATGCTTGCTTTTTATCAAGCCATTTAATGTAATATTATTATAATCATAATTATTATATTGGTAGTTAGATATTAACCCTCTTACCGAAGTATTCATGGCTTCTAAAGTAAATCCTTCCCCATCAACATCACCTTCAATTGAAAATTTACCTACTAAAGGGTTTTCAATAATTTTTCCTAAGTCGAAATCAATTATTTTAATATGTCCAATATAAGATGCTTCATCGATATTAGAAATGTTAGTAATTTCTAAATCAGATATTGAAGTACCTATTTCTGTATTTAACGTAAGTTGTGCATTTATTAAATTTTCTTCTACATATATATTACCAAGTATGGTAAATCTTCCAAATTTTTGAAATGATGTTGGTAATGTTTTTCCTAAAACATCTGGTAAAAGTATTTTTAAATGATTGTAATCAGATGTTAAATTTGTTAAATTACCTTCTAAAGAAAATCCGTTTTCTTGATTAAAGGAATTTTTAAAGTTTAATGTTCCGTTAATAATTGCATTTTTATCGGTAGTAAGTTGTAAGTTATTCGTTACAAAATCATTCAATTTACCCGATATTTTTGTTGAAAAATGCAACATATCATCCGTACCTAGTTCACCATAAAACTTTTTTAAATCTGCCAGAGAAACATCAGCTGATTTTACATCCGCATTTATATTCACTTTATTATTAAAATCTGAAAAGTCTTCCCGTTTATAAGTAAAACTTAGATCAGTTAAAATTGAGGACTTTTCGGTTTCTAACTTTGTATTGATAAAATCCATACCTGATTTTGTGTATATAAAATCAGTAGACAAACTTTTTACCGTTAAATCATGATTTTCAGTAAAACTTAATTCATCAATTATTGTAGAAACATTAGGCCCACTAATTTTAAAATCATGAGTAGTTCCATCTATATTTTTAAAAAACAATGGATTATCATTTGCGTAATTAGCATCAATTACCTCAACATAGCCCTCAGATAAATTTAAACTTTTTGCAGTTAGTAAAAACCCTGATGGTTTTTCGCTTACAGTACCATCATCAAATTTATCAACAAAAATAGTTAAGGCATCATCTATTTCTCCTTCATAAGTATTTATATTAACCTCAAAGTTGCTCAAAGAAATTTTTCCGAATTCTAGCTTACTATTTATCATATTTCGATAACTAGAAACAGAAGTCGCTAAATTTTGAGCATAAATTAGCGTATCATTATGGTGGTTAATAATTAAAACATCTTTTAATTGAACTTTTCCTAAAAAGGATAAATCAACTTTATTGACATTAATATGAACATCAAACTCTTTTTGTAAATAGTTCGTGGCTGTTTTTCCTAACTTTGTTTGCACAACAGGAATAGACAAGGTAACACTTACTAATACTGATAAAAGCAGAAGTACAATTAAAATTCTTACAACTATTTTTTTAAATCGTTTGATATGCGCTAAATTTGCATTTTTATGGCAATTTTCGTGCCTTTATTTGTTATTAAATGATTAAAACTAAACCCATTTATATTCTTGGTATTGAATCCTCTTGTGATGATACAAGCGCTGCTGTAATTTGCAACGGAAAAATACTATCAAATGTTGTTGCTAATCAAGAAATTCACGCTAAATATGGCGGTGTTGTGCCAGAATTAGCTTCCCGTGCTCATCAACAAAATATTGTTCCTGTCATTCATCAAGCAATTGAACAAGCAAATATCGACAAAAAAGACTTAAATGCCATAGCTTTTACGCGCGGACCTGGATTAATGGGTTCACTATTAGTAGGAACCTCATTCGCCAAGTCACTTTCACTAGCTTTAAACATTCCATTAATTGCAGTAAATCATATGCAAGGACACGTTTTAGCCCATTTTATTGAAGAAGAAAACCAACAAAAACCTCCTTTTCCGTTTTTATGCTTAACTATAAGTGGCGGACATACACAAATTGTGAAAATTACTAACTATTTTACAATGGAAGTTATTGGAGAAACATTAGACGATGCCGTTGGTGAAGCTTACGACAAATCTGCTAAAATATTAGGCTTACCATATCCTGGTGGACCGTTAATTGACTCATATGCAAAACTTGGGAATCCAAAAGCTTTTCCATTTACAAAACCAAAAGTAGACGGTTTAAATTTTAGCTTTAGTGGTTTAAAAACTGCCATCCTTTACTTTATTCAAAAAAAGGTTAAAGAAAATTCAAAATTTATAGAAGAAAATCTACATGACATTTGCGCATCTATTCAATATACCATTGTTCAAATTTTATTTAATAAGTTACAAAAAGCAGTTCAGCAAACTGAAATAAAACATATTGCAATTGCTGGTGGAGTAAGTGCAAATTCCGAAATTAGAAAAGTGCTAAAATCAAATGAAGAAACATTAGGTTGGACAACCTATATTCCAAAATTTGAATATACAACAGATAATGCTGGTATGATTGCAATTGTAGGGTATCTAAAATACCTAGAAAATGATTTTTCAAAAGATACAACTGCGGCTACTGCACGATTAAAAGTGAGTGAGAATTAAAATTAATAAACCACTGAGGAATTAATTCTTACAAAAAATTGCATTTTAATAGTTTCAAGCTACCGAATAAAAATTATTAAAAAAATCAAAATCTACAAAACTCGTTAATTGGTAGCATTTGTTACATCACTTTTCATCAGGTTTTAACCACTTTATAACTAAACCAAGAGATAGAACAATTAGGATGCATTACACATTTCCTAATATATATCAATATAATTATATATTTAACAACATATACTTATTAATTATAATGTATTTTATTAATAACATAATATGTAAAGCTCACTCAATTAAAATTTCCACAACATTTTACCCTCAACACGCCAAAATATTCCATCAAAAAAAAATTTTTATTAAAAATTAAATCAGCGAATAACTAGAAAAAAAATAAGTCAACCTTAAATATTTTATAAAAAACCTCCTAACTATTTGATAATAAGATATTTCTATATGTAATAAATGTTACTATAAAGAATAATTATGTATTAATATCCTTATGATAAATGTCATATAAAAAAAATAATTCGGTGTCTAATTTTGGTGTAACAATTAGTACATCAATTTTAATTTAAATTACTTATAAAATGAAAAATTTAACAAAAAACTTAATTACACTATTATTTTTAACCACCCTTTTTTGTGGTTATACTAGCAACGCACAAGATAGCACAAGCACTTCAAATTCTGAATTTGATTTAGTTGTTCAATACCTAGAAGCTAACGGTAATTTTATAAATAGTGAGGCAGCACCTGCAATAGTTACTGCAGATGAAATCAAAGAAAATTTGAAAAACAAAAAATATCTGACATTAGACATAAGAAGCGAAAGTTGGTTTGAGTATGGACACATTAAAAATGCTGAAAATTTAAAAGCTGAAAATTTACTTTCTTATTTTCAAAATGACATTAATCCAGAAGAATTTGACAAAATTACAATTGTTTGTTACTCTGGTCAATCAGCAGCATATTTTGCAGGTTTATTGAGACTTTATGGATATGATAATGTATATAATTTAAAATGGGGAATGAGTTCTTGGGATGAAGAATTTGCTGCAAATATTTGGATTAAAAATACAAAGGATGATTTTTTGGACCAATTAGAGACTACAGTAAATATGATGCCTGAAAAAGGAGCTTCACCTCAACTTAATACGGGAAAAACAACAGGAGAAGAAATTTTAAAAGAACGAATTAAAGAAGCTTTCACAAAACCATATAAAGAATATATTACAAAATCAGATGTGTTTTTTGAAAATCCAGCTGACTTCTACGTTATGAATTATGTAAATGAAGAAGTATACAATTATGGTCATTTAAAGGGTGCTGTGAGATATGAACCTTCTACTTCAATGGCATCAACAGCTGATTTATTAACACTGCCAACCGACAAAAAAATTGTAGTAAACTGTTTAACAGGGCAACATGCAGCATATGTAGTAGCATATTTAAACGTTCTTGGATATGACGTTTCAAATTTTGCTTACGGATCTAATTCTGTAATGAATTCTGTTTTAGTTGAAAAAGGCTTGAATGGATTTACCAAAAGCGAAATAAAAGGATACCCAATTGTAGAATAAATAGAAAATAAAAACTAAACATCATTATATAAATTTTAAACAAACAAATCATGAAAAAATTATCATTATTATTAATAGCATTATTCTTAGTTCCAACATTATTCTTAACCTCATGTGACAAAGGTGACGATGTAAATAGTGGTGGTGTTACAGCCGAGCCAACCTTTACAATATTATCAGATTATATGGTTGCAAACTCATTAGACATCAACAATGTAATAACAAGCCCAGCAGGGAAAAAATTTGTTATGGCAGCACCAGCAGCAGCAGATTATGATGCGGCAGATTTTAAATCAAAATATTATCTTATGGATATAAGAAGTGCATCTGCTTTTGCAGCTGGACATATTGATGGAGCAATTAATGTAGCTTTTGGAGATATTTTAACGCAAGCCGCTAATAAAGGTAGCAAACAAATTCTAGTAATTTGTTTTACTGGACAAACCGCTTGTTATGCAACAGCTTTATTACGTATGTACGGACACCCAAATGCACAAGCTTTAAAATGGGGTATGTCAGGTTGGTCTGATAATACAGATTCTTGGTCAGGTAAAGTTGGAAATGTTGGATCTGGAAGTTCAAATTGGTCATATGGATCTGCACCTTCATTAAATATTTATGATGACCCTACACTTAGCAGTTTAAGTACAGATGGTGCTGCTATCTTGAAAAAAAGAGTGGAAGATGTTGTTGCAGGTGGATTTAAAACCGCTTCTGGTGCAGATGTAGTTGCTTCTCCTTCTAACTATTTCATTAATAATTACTTTAGTGAGGCAGATTATGCAGGTTTTGGACATATTGCAGGTGCAAACAGAATTTTACCTTTAACCGTAGCGAATGGTGAAACTAATAATTTAGATCCTTCAGGAAAAATAGTTACTTACTGCTAT
>NZ_JABDRI010000048.1 GCF_013041805.1 Lutibacter sp. | reverse complement strand
ACCGTAAATAGGCTGCCCAGCAGAGTTATTTGGTTCGCCATCATCATTTGCACGGTAACTTATATCTTCAACTCCCAATTGCCAAGCATAACACCAATGCCTGGCGGAATGATGTTTTTTCTTTAATTCTTCAATGTACTGCTTTACTTCACTTTCATCAGAAATTGGAAACACAAAACCAATAAATTTACTTCCTTTATCTTTAAATAATGCATCACCTGCAGCAGATTCAATCGTTTTGTATGTATCTTTTTCTGAAATAACAGTTTCGTTTTAGTTTGCAAATATATCAAAAGCAAATTTTTATAATTCTAATTAAATTTGAATATATTAGAGAAACCAAATTTACGACTATAAATTTGGTATTGTTGAAGCAGTTGCTATTGATAAAAATAGCAATGTTTGAAAAACCTAAATAATGCTAATTTTTATAAATTTTTAAAGCATCAGTTGAAATTTTTTGAATTGAAATTGGTGCTTTTATTATTTTTGGTGCTTTTAAACCAGTTTTAAAAGCTATACCTCCCTCAAAAACAAAAGCCTCGTCCCACAAATTTTTATTTATAAAACTTTGCAATGTTTTTGATCCTCCTTCAATAATTATTGATTGAATCTCATAATTAAATAGAATAGTACAAATTTGTTCTATTAAATTTTCATTAAAATTAACTATTTCAAAATATACATTCTTATTTATAGAATTATTAATTTGTTTTTCAGTAAAAACAATAGTTTGAACACTTTCATCATACAAATTATAGTTTTCAGGAATTTTTAAAGTTCTATCTAAAACAATACGAATTGGATTGATACCAACCCAACTTCTAAGATTTAGAGAGGGATTATCGTTCAAAGCGGTAGTTGTCCCAACCAATATTGCTTGCTCATCTGATCTCATTTTATGCACATATTGTTGTGAAAATGAATTTGAAATCCAATTTGGTGAATTTTTAGTATTTTCATCCCTCAATTTATCAATATAACCATCAGAAGTTTCTGCCCATTTCAAGATAATATATGGTCTTTTTTTACTGTGAAATGTAAAAAATCGCTTATTTAATTCTTTACATTTATCTTCTAAAACTCCAACAATTACATTACAACCATTTGCAATCAAATGCTTTACTCCTCTTCCACTTACGACACTGTTTGTATCAATACTTCCAATAACAACATTTTTTATGCCTTTTTCAACAATTAAATTAGCACAAGGTGGTGTTTTTCCATAATGTGAACAAGGTTCCAAACTAACATAAATTGTGGCTTTACTTAATAATGTTTTATCCTTAACTGAATTAATAGCATTAACCTCTGCATGTGGCTCACCTGCTTTTTGATGCCAACCTTCACCAATAATTGAATCATTTAAAACAATTACACTACCAACCATTGGGTTTGGATAGGTTTTGCCTAAACCATTTTTAGCCAATTCTATGCAACGTTTTATATATTTTTCGTGTATATTCACAGCGTAAAAATAACATTTTAAAATGACTCACAACAACTTTAAAATTAGAGAGATTCAACCTATAGACAATCCTAAAATTGCAAGTGCAATTCGCAAGGTATTGATAGAATTTGGAGTGCCTAAAGTTGGAACCGCTTATGCTGATGTAATTTTAGATACTTTATATGAATATTATAACTCTAAAAATTGTATTTATTATATCATTGAAAAAGACGGAGAAATTTTTGGTGGAGCCGGGATTAAACAGCTAGATAATTTTGAAGGCAATGTATGTGAACTCCAAAAAATGTATTTTTTACCTGAAGCCAGAGGAATTGGTTTAGGGAGTAGAATGATGGCTATTTGCTTAGAAAAAGCAAAAGAATTTGGATTTGAACAGTGCTATTTAGAAACTATGCCTTACATGGTAGATGCTAGAAAATTATATAGGAAAGTAGGTTTTAAAAATTTGGAAGCTCCTATGGGAGATACTGGTCATTATTCGTGTAATTTATGGATGCTTAAAAAATTATAATGTTAGTACAAGAATTTAAAACACATTTTTTTTTAGAATTATCAAATGGCTATCCTACGACTGAAATTCAATCTTTTTTTAATATTTTAATTCAATTTAAATTAAATTTATCACGTGTTGAGCTAGCACTTCAGCCATCTTTAGAATTAAATACATCTGAGTTAGATTTCTTTCAACAAGCGCTCACTGATTTAAAAAAACAAATTCCTATTCAATATATAACTGGAGAAACAGAATTTTACGGACTTCATTTCAATGTGAACAGTAATGTGTTAATTCCAAGGCCTGAAACTGAAGAATTAATAGATTGGATAATTAAAGATTACAAGAAAACTGAAAATATAAAAATTTTAGATATTGGCACTGGAAGCGGCTGTATTGCTATTTCGTTAGCCAAAAATTTACCAAATGCAAAAATATATGCTTTAGACATTTCTTCAGAAGCCTTAAAAACTGCTGAATTAAATGCTGAAATGAATCAAGTTGAAATCCAATTTATTGAAGCAGATATTTTAACTTTAAATGATGTATCAAATAAATTTGATATTATCGTTTCTAATCCGCCTTATGTAAGGGAAATGGAGAAAGATAAAATGCATAATAACGTCCTGAAAAATGAACCTTACAGGGCATTGTTTGTTCCTGACGAGGACCCCTTACTTTTCTATAGACCTATAGCCAAACTCGCAAAAAATAGCTTAACTACCAAAGGTCTTCTTTATTTGGAAATAAATCAATTTTTAGGTGAAGCTGTGAAAGAGCTTTTAGAGGAATCCGGTTTTTCTGAAATTGAGCTTAGAAAAGATATCTTTGGAAACCACAGAATGATTAGAGCTAAGC
>NZ_JABDRI010000041.1 GCF_013041805.1 Lutibacter sp. | reverse complement strand
CAATTTTCAATGCTTTTGAAAAATTGATGTCAGCCGGCAAATAACTCACTATTAAATAAAAAGCTACAAACATTCCAACAAATATTACTGTCATTTGATGCTTTTGAGTTACACTTACAGCTTTTGTTCCTCCAGAAACCGTATAAATTATAACTAATACCCCAATAATGATATTTAAAGTTGTTAAGTTCCACCCTAATACTGCAGACAATATAATTGCAGGTGCAAAAATGGTAATACCAGCTGCCAAACCACGCTGAATTAAAAACAAAATAGCAGCTAAACTTCTAGTTTTTAAATCAAATCTAGTTTCTAAATATTCATAAGCTGTAAAAACATTAAGTCGATAATAAATTGGAATAAAAACTAAGCAAATTACAATCATTGCAATTGGCAATCCAAAATAGAATTGAACAAAGCCCATTCCGCAATGAAATGCTTGTCCTGGAGTAGATAAAAATGTAATAGCGCTAGCTTGCGTAGCCATAACAGATAAGCCTATTGTCCACCATTTAGCTTCGCTTCCACCTTTTATAAAATCTGTTACATTCTTACTGCCACGAGTTTTCCAAGCTCCATAGGAAACAATAAATAATAAAGTTCCAATCAAAATAATCCAGTCGAGTTGTTGCATTTTTTATGAGAACATTTTCATTAATATATAAAACACCAAAATATAAATAGCGTTGGCAACCAACACAGCTGTATATTCCTTTTTCCAGACAAATTTATGTTTATCCATTTTTAATTTTTTAATGGTTTTTTCGTGTTATTTTTACCAACAGAAAGCATATTAGCAAATAACTTATATGCCCCAGAAACTCCAACTGGTAATTCTCTAAAGAAACTTAAACCCGTATATATAAAATTACCTTCTCCATATTTACTAATTAATAAACTACCATTTTTTGGTGATTCATTTTTATCATTCATGCTAATAACGGCTTCAAAATTTGAATCCCATTTATTTGGAAAATACAATCCACGTTCCTGAACCCATCCTTCAAAATCTTCTTTATTAATTTTATTTGGATAATTTAGAAGTTCATGCGCTGGATTAATTATTCTAACTTCTGAATTTTCATCAGTAACTCTATCTCTAGATAATTCTAATTTATACGGTGCAACTTTATCAACTTTTAACCTACGATTTGTATTATATTGAACAATTAAAGTACCTCCTTCATGCACATAATTATGTAAATGTTTTTGAAAAAATTTAGCTCTATCATTCGTATTATATGCTCTAATTCCCAAAATAACTGCATCAAAATTTTCTAGTTTTTGCGGAGTGATATCTTCAGAATTTAGTTCAATAACCGTATAGCCTATTTGACGTAAACTTGATGGAACAACGTCTCCAGCTCCTTGAATATATCCAATTAATTGTCCTTTTCTTTGAATATTTAAACGAACAACTTTTGCTTCAGAAGGCATAACAACAGATTGAAAAGGGATGTGATTATAATCAATCTCAACCAATTCATTTGTGTAGGTTTCGCCCTCTACTTCAATCATAGGCGAAATAATTCCTTCTGAATGATTCGCGGGAGGAACAACCTCAAATTCAAAACTTTGTTCTTCTCCCTGTTGAATAAAACTAAATTGAAAGCTCTCAGGCGAAACTTTCCAGTTTTCAGGAATACATAAACCAATTTTTCCCTGCAAGGTATCTTTTGCTGATTTAACTTTTAAGGCAATTTTTCTAGGTGTATCGTCTGAAAAAATAAATACCTTATCACCAAAAGAAGCAGATACTTTAGGTAAAATTTCAAAAGGTTTGTATACTTCCCCTTTCACAGGATCATTATATTTATAAACTATTTCTTTTGAAAAAGGAATTGAAAAACCATTAAAATCTAATATAAAATTAGCGAAAACTGCTCTTGGTGTTTCTGGCAAGCTTATTAATTCTTTTTTGCTTACTTTATACATTCCTAAACTCCCTTTTTCTAACAACCAATATGGATTTGTTTTATTTATTGTAGAAGGAATTTTAATTGTTAAAGAAAATTTTTCTGACTTATTATTTTCTAATACAATCGATTTCTCTTGAGAAATATTTAGAGGATCAATAATTACTGTTTTTAATTTAATTGGATAACCACTCCTATTAATAGCTTCCATTTTTAAAGTATTCTCAGATCCTACAGTAGACGATGCATTATTTGCAACTGCTTCTAAATACAACCCAGAACAAGCCTCAATAATTGACTTAATCTCCTGTAACTTAATTTGTTTCCAATGTTCATCTTTTAAATTTGAGATTAACTTATACGCTTCAATCAATTCAGAAATGCTTGCTGAAGGGTTTTTGAAATTATATTCTTCTTCAACTTTATATAAAATTTTACCAATTTCATTACCCCCTTCTACTCTATTCCAAGAAGTATCAATTCCATCAAAAACTTTTTTACTTTTTGGAAAGTCACCTTTCAAAAACTCTAAATATTCCGTTTGACTACCACGTGTACCAGTACTTCCAAAACCTTGAGATTGGTGCTGACTTCTACTTAATGAAGCTATTTCGCTATTGGACAAACCTTTATTAGCATAATATGTACCAATATCTAAGCTTAATAAATTAGTTTTATCTGCATTCTTAAAATTTTCTTCACTTCCATAAAACCACCACGATGTGTTAAAAAATAATCGTTTTGACTGCCAAGTCTCATCATTAGATAAATGCGTTTTATATGTTTTTGTAGAGGCTAAATCAAAAGCTTTAAAACTTAACATTGCTGAAGATGTATGATGTCCGTGTGTAGTTCCAGGAGTTCTATGATTAAACCTATTGATAATTACATCAGGTTTAAATTTTCTAATTACAGCAACTACATCGCTTAAAACCTCTTCTTCATTCCAAATTTCTAGTGTTTCATCGGGATGCTTAGAATAACCAAAATCATTTGCACGTGTAAAAAATTGTTGTCCGCCATCAATTTTTCTTGCTGCTAATAATTCTTGCGTTCTTATTACTCCTAACAATTCGCGCAATTCAGGACCAATTAAATTTTGTCCTCCATCCCCTCTTGTTAAACTTAAATAAGCTGTTTGAGCTTTTACATCATTAGAAAAATAAGAAATTAATCGAGTGTTCTCATCATCAGGATGTGCAGCAATGTATAACACCTTTCCTAAAAAATTCAATTTTTTAATAGATTGATAAATATCACCTGAAGTTGGCTTTAAAGGTGCTTGTGAATAAGCTAGTGACGCATAAAAAAATACAGCAAAAACAAGCAGAAATAATTTTCTCATATTAAAATGTGATTTTTTAGTAGTAAAACAAATATAAAATTAAATTTATGTTTTCTAGATTTAATATTCAAATTAACACAATTATAACTATTAAATAGGCATAATAGAGCAATAAATTCTTTAATTTAAAGCACAATTTTAAAAATATAAAACTGTTAATAAAAATCTTTTTAATAACAACATTTTTAGGATATATTTGTAAATCATTCTATTAAAATAATCGTAAATGAAATTTATAGTATCAAGTAGCCAATTATTAAAACAACTTCAAGTTTTGGGTGGCGTTATAAACAGTAGTAACACTCTTCCAATTTTAGATAATTTTTTATTCGAATTAAGTCAAAACGAATTGAAAATATCTGCTTCGGATTTAGAAACTACGATGACCACAACTATTGATGTTGAGTCAGATTCTGAAGGTTCTGTAGCTGTTTCAGCACGTTTATTGTTAGAAACTTTAAAAACATTTCCTAATCAACCTTTAACTTTTAAAACTGAAGATAATAATATTGAAATTAGCTCTAGTCAAGGAAAATACGATATGGCCTATTTTGATGGGAATGAATTTCCAAAAGCTGTTTCTATTGAATCGCCAAGTAGTACAATTATACCTGGCTCAATTTTAGCAGAAGCTATTTCAAAAACAATATTTGCTGCCGGTAATGATGATTTAAGACCTGTAATGAGTGGTGTTTTCTTTCAATTTGCAACTGACGGTCTGACTTTTGTTGCCACCGATGCTCATAAATTAGTAAAATATGCAAGAACTGATGTTGTTGCAAATGAAACTGCAGAATTTATTATGCCTAAAAAGCCTTTAAACTTATTAAAAGGTATTTTAGGAGGTTCAGATAGTGATGTAACTATTGAGTACAATGATGCAAATGCTAAATTTACTTTTGATAATGTAGTATTGGTTTGTAGATTAATTGATGGAAAATATCCAAATTATGAAGCCGTTATTCCAAAAGAAAACCCAAATAAATTGACAGTTGATCGAGGAACTTTTTTAAATTCAGTAAAACGTGTTTCGATTTTCTCAAGTAAAACAACACACCAAATTCGCTTAAAAATGGCAGGGACAGAATTAAATATTTCTGCTGAAGATACTGATTATTCTAATAAAGCCGAAGAGCGCTTAGTTTGTGAATACCAAGGTGATGATTTACAAATAGGTTTTAATTCACGATTTTTATCAGAGATGCTTAGTAATTTAAACTCTGATGAAATTTTAATTGAAATGTCATTACCAAACAGAGCTGGAATTTTAACTCCAATTGATGGTGTTGAAGAAGGTGAATTTATTACAATGCTAGTGATGCCTGTTATGCTAAACAGCTAAAACAAGATAAAATATCATAATTAAAATCCGCTAAAAGCGGATTTTTTTGTATCATTGTTTAAATTTATCCTATGAATTTTTTAGCTCACTTGTATCTATCAAAAAGTAATAAAAATATTCTTATTGGAAATTTTATAGCTGACGCTGTCAAAGGAAACAAACACAATAATTATCCATCTGAAATTCAAGCGGGTATCTTATTGCATAGAGAAATTGATACTTATACGGACAATCACCCAATTGTAAGAAAAAGCAAACGACGTTTACACCAGAGATATAATCACTATGATGGAGTAATTATTGACATACTGTATGATCATTATTTAGCTAAAAATTGGGCTCATTATTCTGAAATTCCTTTAGAAGTTTATGCCAATAGTATATATTCATTTTTAAATGAGAATGCTCAATCTTTCCCTTCAAAAATTCAACAAATACTTCCATATATGATTGAACACAATTGGTTGGTAGCTTATGCAACAACTGAAGGAATTGGAAAAATTTTATATGGTATGAATAAACGGACTAAAGGAATATCAAAAATGAATTTGGCAACCGAAGATTTAAAGCTATATTACAATGAATTTGAAGATGACTTCACCACTTTCTTTAAAGATTTAGAACAATTTACAAACGAAAAAACTACTTTTTTAACAATATGAAAAAACTTTTCCAACTAATTACAATTGTTTTACTATTCATACAATGCAACCAAAATTCATCAAAAAAAGCAGAAAACAATGCAGGAAAAGGATTTATTGCTGATAGCGCTATGGTTGTAAGTGCACGAGAAGAAGCTTCAAAAATAGGTACACTAGTAATGCAAAAAGGTGGTAATGCATTTGATGCCATGATTGCAACGGATTTGGCCTTAACTGTTGCTTATCCATTTGCAGGAAATATTGGTGGAGGTGGTTTTATGGTTTACAGAACAAATGATGGCACAACTGGTGCTTTAGATTATAGAGAAAAAGCCCCATTGGCAGCTACAAGAGATATGTATTTAGATGAGAATGGAGAGATTATAAAAGGAAAAAGTACTTTAGGTGCCATGGCAGTTGGTGTGCCTGGAACTATTGACGGGTTGTTTAAAGTCCATCAAAAATTTGGAACAATTCCATTTGATGAGTTAATTCAACCTGCCATTGAACTTGCAAATAGAGGAGTTATAGTAACAAAAAAACAGGCTGAAAGATTAAATAGGTATCGCCATTTATTTTCAGAAGCAAACCCTGAAAAAATTATGTTAGATGACGATTGGAAAGAAGGAGACACTATAAAATATCCTAATTTAGCGAAAACCTTTGAACGAATTAAAACTCACGGTAGAGATGGTTTTTACAAAGGAGAGACTGCTGAAATACTTGTAAACTATGTTCAAAATTTAGGTGGCATTATTACTTTAGAAGATCTAGAAAAATATGAATCCCAATGGAGAAATCCTGTAGAATTTACCTATAAAGACTTAAAAATAATAGCAATGTCACCTCCATCAAGCGGTGGTGTTTGCAATGCGCAAATTTTTAAGGCCTTAGAGCCTTATGATATAGCCTCTTACGGGCATAATTCAGCAAAAGCTGTTCAATTAATTACAGAAGCCGAGCGCAGGGCTTACGCTGATAGATCTTTTTATTTAGGGGATCCCGATTTTGTGAAAATTCCTATTGAAACGTTAATTTCTAACGACTATGTTCAAAAAAGAATGGCTAATTTCTCGTGGGATAATGCAACACTTTCTTCGGATTTAAAGCATGGAAATATTGAAGGATATGAAAGTGATGAAACAACGCACTACTCTATTGTTGACAGTTATGGAAATGCTGTTTCCGTAACAACTACATTAAATGGCGCATACGGATCTAAAGTATATGTTTCTGAAGGTGGTTTCTTTTTAAATAATGAAATGGATGATTTTAGTTCTAAACCTGGCGAGCCAAATATGTTTGGTTTAATTGGTGCTGCAGCAAACTCTATTCAGCCTGAAAAACGCATGTTAAGTTCTATGACTCCTACTATAGTTGAGAAAGATGGAAAGTTGTATATGGTTGTTGGATCACCTGGAGGTTCTACAATTATTACTTCAGTAATGCAAACTATTTTAAATGTATACGAATTTAATTTTGGAATGCAAGAATCCGTTGATGCACCAAGATTTCATCACCAATGGTTGCCTGATGTTATAACTTTTGAACCTAAAGGTTTTGACAGCATCTTAATTTCTAAATTACAAAAAAAAGGATACAGCACAAATCAAGAAAATTCTAGAATATTAGGAAAAGTTGATGCAATTTTAGTGTTGTCAAACGGAAAATTAGAAGGTGGTGCTGATTATAGAGGTGATGACAAAGCAATTGGATTTTAATAAATAATTTTAATAAACCTTAAACATTATTTAAAAATGACTTCAAATACAATTACAAACGGAATACTAAAGGCTATAGGTATTATTATAGGAATATTAATATTGCTTTATTTTTTATATAGTGTTCAATCAATCATTATTTATTTAGCAATTGCTGCCGTAATTTCTCTAATTGGAAGTCCTATCATACGTTTTTTAAAACGTAAATTAAAATTTCCAAATACACTAGCAGTAATTACAACTATGTTTTTGTTTTTAGGAATTTTAAGTGGCTTAATAAGTATGTTTATACCTTTAATAGTGCAACAAGGAGAAAATTTATCGCTGCTTAATATTGATCAACTTCAATCCAATATTCAAAATTTACTAAATCAAATTAACGATTATTTTTTAGCGCGAGACATTGATATTTTAAATGAATTAAAACACGCCGATTTATTCCAAAATGTTACTGCTATTCCAAATCTTTTAAACTCTGTTATTGGTACCGTTGGAAATATTAGTATTGGATTATTCTCAGTGATTTTTATTACGTTCTTTTTTATGAAGGACACACATATTATGGAAAATTCCATTTATGTGATGGTTAGTGATAAAAGTCAGAATAAATTGAAAAAATCATTATCAACTATTAATAATTTGTTGTCAAGATATTTTATTGGCTTGGTTTTCCAAATAACAATCTTATTTATAATTTACACCTTGACATTAGTTATTTTTGGGATTGAAAATGCGGTAGTCATTGCTTTTTTATGTTCATTACTGAATTTAATTCCATATGTAGGACCACTAATTGGAGGTTTTTTAATGCTATTTTTAAGTATGAGCAGTAACCTTGGTCAAGATTTTCAAACTGAAATTTTACCAACTACTATTTATGTAATGATTGGCTACGTAATTGCGCAATTGATAGATAATTTTTTAAGCCAACCTTTAATTTTCTCAAACAGCGTAAAATCACATCCTTTAGAAATATTTCTAGTGATTATGATTGGTGGTGTTTTATTTGGGGTCACAGGAATGATCGTTGCCGTGCCTACTTATACAGCTATTAAAGTAATTTTAAAAGCTTTTTTATCTGAAAACAAGATTGTAAAATCACTAACTAAGAATTTATAATCGTAATTTATGATAACCTACATAGCACTTTTACGAGGTATAAATGTTTCGGGACATCATAAAATTAAAATGTCTGAATTAAAACAACTTTTTGTTAATTTAGGCTTTTATGAAGTTACAACATACATCCAAAGTGGCAATGTTATTTTTGAATCTTTACAAAAGAACAGTTCTATACTTGAGGAACAAATTACAGAACAAGTAAAAAAAGAATTTGGTCATACAATTAAAGTATTAGTAGTCACAAAAAAACAACTTAAAACAGTTTTCGAATCAAACCCTTTTTTAAAAAATAAAGAAATAGACATTAGACCACTATATGCAATAATTTTAAAAGCTAATTATTTAGCTAAAGGAATTAAACGATTAGAACCTTATTTAACTAATGATGAAGATGTTAAAATAATAGATAATTGTGCGTATATTCATTATCCAAATGGTGCTGGAAAATCTAAATTAACAATAAATATTATTGAGAAAAAATTAGAAACTATAGCTACTTCAAGAAACTGGAGAACAATTACAAAACTTGTTGAATTAATTAATTAATTATTGAATACAACTATTTTAAATAAAGAAATTCAAGAATATATAAACGCCAATTTAAAATCGGATATGACAAAACTGATTTTAAAAGGAACGAATTTTGATGAAGTTACTACACAAGAAATTGCTGAACAAATTGTTTCAAAAAACAAATGTAAAACCAAGTTACCAACTTGGTTTCAAAAAGAAAATATATACTACCCAAACAAACTAAATATTGAACAAACCTCTTCTGAAATTACCGCCAACTATAAAGCTAATTTAGTTTCAGGAAATTCACTAATAGATATTACGGGCGGATTTGGAGTTGATACCTATTATTTTTCAAAGAAAATTAAAAATATAACTCATTGTGAAATAAATCAGGAATTATCGAAAATTGTATCACATAATAACAAACAATTCAATCTAAAAAACATTGAAACCTTTGTTGGTAATGGATTAAGCTATTTAGAAAAATCAGACTCTAAATTTGATTGGATTTATAGTGACCCGTCTAGAAGAAATGATAGAAAAGGAAAAGTGTTTTTATTACAAGACTGTTTACCTAATATTCCAGAAAATTTAGAATTATTATTTAAAAAAACTGATCATATATTACTTAAAATATCACCAATGTTAGATATTTCAAGTGCAATTAATGAATTAAATTTTGTCAAAGAAATCCATGTTGTTTCTGTAGAAAATGAGGTAAAGGAATTATTGTTTATTTTAGAAAAAAATTACATACAACACATTGATATAAAAACTATTAACTTCAATAAGAATAACATTCAAACATTTGATTTTAATTATCAAGAAGAACTCGTAGCAACATATTCTGAACCTAAAAAATATTTGTTTGAACCAAATTCGGCCATTTTAAAAGCTGGTGCTTTTAATCAAATATCAGCCCAATTAAAAATTGATAAATTACATCAACATTCTCATTTATATACATCAACTAATTTGAGTGAGTTTCCAGGACGAAGCTTTCAAATAAAACATGTTATATCATATAATAAAAAAGAATTAACGAAGCTTATTCCTTCAAAAAAAGCGAATATTACTACGAGAAATTTTCCTGAGACTGTTTCTCAAATTAGAAAAAAAACAAACCTAAAAGAAGGCGGCAATGATTACCTCTTTTTTACAACTAATTTGCATAATAAACATATTGTAATTATCTGCGAAAAGGTTTGAATTAAGGGCTTCATAAAAAATAAATTTAGTATTTTTAGCAGAATTATACTCGATTTAAAATGGCAAATAAAAATATTCGCACCCTATCTTCAAGAAAAGAATTAGATGATAATTTGTTTGAAAATATTGCTGATTTGACACATAAAAATGCTTCTAATGAAGAATTTAAAGATTTAGCACACCGCTTTTTAATTGACGACTCTGTTGTTTTTGGTACCGCATCATTTTACGACTTTACGCGTAAAGAAAATAGAAATAAAAAAGTACACGTTTGTAGCGGAACAGCTTGTATGGTTGCAAAAACTCAAAATAAACTTCAAAAGAATTTAAATAATCATTTTAAAGAAGACGAAATTGGTCATGCTGCTTGCATTGGGCGTTGCCATACTAATAATGCTTTCATGTATGATGGTAATACTTATTCTGCTAATTCAGAGGAAGAGTTGAAAAAAATTTTAAGCACTAAAAAATATCAAAAAAACAACTATACTATTGGTTGTAATACAACTCCTATTTTAACATCCAAAATTAAAAATGTAGTTAAATTTTATGCACTAGCTGAAAAGCTAAAGAACAATCCAACAAAAGTAATTGAAGAAGTAAAAATTTCAAATTTACGTGGTCGTGGCGGTGCTGGATTTCCTTTTTGGTTTAAATTAGATGCTGTGATTAAGGAAACCAATACTCAAAAATATATTGTTTGTAATGCAGATGAAGGAGATCCTGGAGCTTATTCAGATATGTATTTAATGGAACATCAACCTCATAAAGTGCTTTTTGGCATGTATATGGCTGGTTTAATAGTTGGTGCAAACACCGGAGTACTTTATATACGAGCTGAATATCCAGATTCTATCAGGATTATTTCCAAAGCAATTTATGAATTAAAAGAAAAAGAATTAATTGGAGATTTTAGATTTAAAATTATTAGCGGTCAAGGTTCTTATGTGTGCGGCGAAGAAACTGCATTATTAAATTCAATTGAAGGTTTACGTCCTGAAGTTCGTGTTCGTCCGCCTTATCCTGCGCAATATGGATTATTTGGAAAACCAACAGTATTAAGTAATGTAGAAACATTTGCAAATATTCATTGGATTTTAGAAAATGGTGGAACTGAATATGCAAAACTAGGAACAAAACAATCTACCGGAACAAAATTAGTTTCATTAGACAGTTTTTTCAACAAACCAGGAATGTATGAAATAGAAATGGGCACTGATTTACACACTATTTTTTATGAATACGGAAATGGATTCAAAGAGGATATAAAAGCTTTTCAAATTGGCGGCCCACTTGGAGGAATTGTTCCAATGCATAAAATTGGAGAATTAACATTAGATTTTGAAAGTTTAAATACGAATGGATTTTTATTAGGTCATGCAAGTTTTGTTTCAATACCTGAAAATTTTTCAATGATTGAATTTTTAGAACATTTAATGCAATTTACAGCCGATGAATCTTGTGGAAAATGTTATCCGTGTAGAATTGGATCTTTTAGAGGAATGGAAATGCTTCAAAAAGCTCAAAATTCAGACTATAAAATAAATCGTCAATTATTTGATGACTTATTAGAAACCTTAGAAATTGGTTCTCTTTGCGCTTTAGGCGGAGGAGTCCCTCTTCCAATAAAAAATGCTTTGCAGTATTTTAAAGAAGAACTACAACAATTTTTTACCTCTAATTAAATCAACATGAAAGCGTATATAAATAACATAGCTCACGAGTTTAATACTGGAGAAACAATCTTAGAATTTGTTCGTAGAATTGAACAAAACCATCTTGCAATACCAACAATGTGCCAAGATGATAGACTAGAAAATTTCGGGTCTTGTAGAGTTTGTTCGGTTGAAGTTGCTAGAGAAAAAGACGGTCTAACAAAAACAATGGCTTCTTGCCACACACCTACTTCAGAAGGTTTATACATTTATCATAATACTGATAAAATGAAACGTCTTCGCAAAAATATTGTTGAATTGGTTTTAACCGATTATCCTGCTGATAAAATTTTTCCTTCAGAAGGAAAAAAAGCAACGCCTTTTCAAGAAACAATAGCGCAAATTGGAATTCCAAACGTACGTTATCCTGAAGGTAAAAATCACTTAGACATTGAAACTGATAGAGCGCATCCCTATATTAAATCAGATTTATCGCAATGTATTAACTGCTTTCGTTGTGTAAGAGCTTGTGAAGAAATTCAAGGAGAAATGATTCTTGGAATGTCAGGAAGAGGTTTTGCGACTAATATTATAAAAGGTTTTGATACTACCTTTAATGAATCTGCTTGTGTTTCTTGTGGAGCTTGCGTACAAACTTGCCCTACGGAAGCGCTAACCGATAAATTTGAAACAAAAACACTTATACCTGATAAAACTGTGAGAACAACTTGCACCTATTGCGGTGTGGGTTGCCAGTTGGATGTTTCAGTAATTGATGGAAAAATTAGAGGAATTCAAGCACCAGAAACTGCTGAAGTAAATGAAGGACATACATGCTTAAAAGGACGTTTTGCTTTCCAATTTTATGATCATCCAGATAGGTTAAGAGAGCCTATGATTAAAAAGAATGGAAAATTTGAAGAAGTATCTTGGAATGAAGCATATGACTTTATAGCAACTAAATTAACTGCCATTAAAAACAAATACGGAGCTGATTCAATCGGAGGTATTTCATCCTCAAGAGCAACAAATGAAGAAAATTATTTAATGCAAAAAATGATTCGTGTTGCTGTTGGAACTAATAATATTGATGGTTGTGCGCGCGTTTGCCATGCTCCTACTGCTTTAGGAATGCAAAAATCTTTTGGAACAGGTGCAGCTACAAACTCAATAGAAGATTTAAAACAAACCGATGCTATTTTTCTATTTGGTGCAAACCCAATAAAAGGTCACCCAGTTACTGGGGCTAAAATAAAACAGGCCTTTATGAAAGGTGTCACATCGATTGTTGTAGACCCTATCAAAACTAAATTAGCAGATTTAGCACAATACCATTTGCAAATAAGACCGGGTACTAACGTGGCTATTTTAAATATGATTTCCCATTATATCATAAAAGATAATTTAGTAAATCAACATTTCATTGATTCATATACTGAAAAATATATTGAGTTTAAAAATCATGTTGAAAATCTTGATATGGATGAGTTAGAAACTCTCACAGGCGTTTCTAAAGGTTTAGTGAGAGAAGCCGCAATTGCATATGCCACATCAAATAATGCTATGGAATTTCACGGTTTAGGTGTTACAGAGCATTTTCAAGGAAGTAAAACTGTAATGCTACTCTCTAACTTAGCAATGATGACAGGAAATATTGGACGCAATGGCGTTGGATTAAATCCTTTACGAGGACAAAACAATGTTCAAGGAGCAGCTGATATGGGTGTTCAACCGCATCAAGGAGCTGGCTACTTAAACATTAATTTACCTGACGTTCAAAACTATTATGCAAATAAATATAAGGTAGAAAAGATGCCTGAATTTGAAGGGTTAAAAATTCCTGAAATGTTAGATGCCGCTATTGAAGGTAAATTAAAAGCACTCTACATTATGGGTGAAGATACCATTATGACTGACCCAAATACAAATCATAGTATAAAAGCATTTGAAAAATTAGAATTAATAGTTGTTCAAGAGCTTTTTATGACAGCAACCTCTGAAATGGCAGATGTTGTGCTTCCAGCTTCTTCCTATTTTGAGAAAAATGGAACATTTACGAATGGAGAACGAAGAGTTCAACGAGTAAATAAAGTTATTGAACCAATAGGAAATACAAAACCCGATGGTCAAATTATAATCGATATGATGAGTAGATTAGGATATAAGCAGCCAACTGGATTAACTTATGACGCTGCTAAGGTAATTGAAGAAATTGCTGATGTAATTCCATTTATGAAAGGACTAACTTGGGATCGGTTGGGTGAAAACGGTTTACAATGGCCAATAAAGGAGGATGGAACCGATACAAAAATGCTTCATATTGATGGGCAATTTAAAAAAGGAATTGGAACTTTTCATCATTTTGATTTTGAAGAAACTCCTGAAATAACTTCACACGGTAAAAAATACCCATTTATTTTAACAACTGGTAGAGAATTAGAACATTACAATTCAGGAACCATGACACGTAGAACTGACAACCAAACTATTTTAGCAAAAGACATTTTAGAAGTTCACCCAAGAGATGCTAAAGAGAAAGGAATTAAAGACCTTGAGACTGTTCGAATATTTTCTGATAGAGGAAGTGTTAAGATACCTATAAAATACTCTAAAAATGTTAAAAGAGGAGTTTTAAGAACTACTTTCCATCAACCTGAGGTATTTATTAATATTATTACAGGAAGTGTTGGAGATAAAGAAACAATGACACCCGAATACAAAGTTGTAGCAGTTGATTTTGAAAAAGTTTAAACATTAAGTATGCAAACATTAAACTACGAAGGTTTACAACTAAACAATGGGAATTCAAAAAAAGTGAATGACGCTTTAGTAGTTGAAGCTGCATTACAAATCAATATTAATTCTGAACCATATACAGTTGTAATGAGAACTCCTGGTGACGATTTTGAATTAATTAGAGGCTTACTTTTTGCAGAAGACATTTATAAAAACTTTAAAAATCCACTATTAGAAATTATTGAAAAAAGAGAAAATGGATTTTCTATTATAAATGTATCAATCCCCCCACAACATATTGGAAAAGGCTATTTAAATAAACGAACATTACTTTCTGTATCTTCGTGCGGAATTTGCGGAAAACAAAAATTAGAAGATATTTCAGTTACTGGAGAAAAATTATCATCAAAATTTATATTTGACACAAAAAAATTAAAACAACTATTTTCTGAAATGACAGCAAAGCAAGAAACGTTTGATTTGTCAGGAGGTTCTCATGCAGCTGCGTTGTTAGACATAAACTATGAAATTCTAGCCCTAAAAGAAGACATAGGTCGACATAACGCAGTCGACAAAGTAATAGGTGAATTAATAAATTCTAATCTACTAAACAACGTAAATTGTATGTTAGTAAGTGGTCGTGTTTCTTATGAAATAATATCCAAAGCGTTTATTGCTCATATACCTGTAGTTGTAGCTGTTTCAGCATGTTCAACTTTAGCTGTAGATTTTGCAAAAGAATTTGGAATTACATTAATTGGCTTTTCAAGAGGACATAAAGCTACTATCTACTCAAAATAAGATAAAAACTTACAAAAAGTACATTTTAACTAATAAATGGTTATTTATTTAGTACAAACAGTTGCACATTCTAAATATTTTTTTATATTTGCAACATAAGAGCGTCCCTATTAATTGTAAATTTTTACGGAGAGAATTTACGGTTTGTTGGTTTTAATAATAAAAAACACCCAATTTTATTGCAATTAAAAACCAAATTTGCTTTTAAAATCTCCAAAATAGAAGTTTTTTATAAACTGTAACTTAAAGGTTTTTAAAATTTATTTTATAGACTAAACCCCTTAAAATGAAGCTAAAAAAACCTTTACATGTCCTTTATTTTTAAAATTTTTAAAAATAAATTGGGATTTTTTTGCCTATTTGTAAGATTAAATGTACCTTCGAGGTTCTTACTAATCATTTAATTCTTACTATAATGAAAAAACTAAAATTAATTTTCGGATTGCTTATGGTATCTGCATTTGTAGCGGTAGCAGTTTTAAGTTATACTTCTACAGATAATACTGCTATAAGAAAGGCTGATATTATTATTCCAAGAAACGGATAAATAATATTTATTGCAACTATAAGCATTGATACCACAATAAAAATATTATTGTGGTTTTTTTGCGTAAAATAAAATAAAAAAGTATATTTGAACAACCCTGAATAAATAACCCCATGAAAAATAATAGAAAAACTTCACTTTGGACTGGAAGTGTTATTATGATAATAGTAATATTCATTCCCTACCTATTATACATACATCAAAATATACCTAGGGATTTAGAAAATTACGAAACTATATTAGGCACTGTAAATGGTGGATACTATAGTAATGTCCAAACTTATGTGTATATGTTTTTTTCAAAATTTGTACCGTTAGTCCTACTAATAATATGGTTTTTAACAAACAAACATTGGTGGGTACACGCTATTCTTATTCCAACATCAGTTTATTTATTTCAATTAATCTCTGTAATCAACGACAGTGAAGAATTTGCTGATGAAGTTGACTTTA
Organism: Lutibacter sp.; assembly: GCF_013041805.1. Classification (GTDB taxonomy): domain Bacteria; phylum Bacteroidota; class Bacteroidia; order Flavobacteriales; family Flavobacteriaceae; genus Lutibacter. The sequence goes on along the minus strand of NZ_JABDRI010000041.1, from coordinate 19 downwards.
TTTATACAGTGCCTATTAC
>NZ_JABDRI010000004.1 GCF_013041805.1 Lutibacter sp. | reverse complement strand
AGTCGTTTAATTTCACGTAGAGAGCGAACTCAAATTTCCAGAGCAGCTTCCAACATGTCAATTCCTTTTTATAATCAAGAACCAGGATAAAAGTAATTTTTATTTATATTTTAATTTAAAGCCCAAGCAAATTGCTTGGGCTTTTTTTATAAAGTCTTATTTTTATTGAAGTAGGCAATTATTAAAATTATCTATTTTCAAGTTTGTATGAGCCCTTTTTATAGAAATTAATATTTCCAACTATTAAATTATCAAATAAATTGTGAAAGCTCATAAGCAAAACTTTCTATATCTTCTATTAATTTTTGTATAAGTAAAGAAGATATAATTAAAAATAGTACAATTATTTTATAATAAATACTAGTATTAATTCAAAAATATAGTAGAATTTTTTGAAGAAAAATGTAGTATAAATACAAATAATTTAAAACCTAAATATTTAGGACCTTGAAAGAATTATTCGATAAATGTATTACATTAAATAAATAGATTTAACATTGTAACCACAAACTTTTTAACAATTTAATATAAAGTAAATTTTGATTAATCATTATTCCAGTCGTTCAAAAAAAGTAAACTGATACTCTTTTAATAGATTTGGATGTGTAATTTTAATCAAATCTTTTAAGACTAAATCTGGTCGGGAAGGAGCAATTTCAAAATATAGGATGCCGCCTTTTTCTCCTTGTTTATTGGCATAGGTATATATATTGTTGGTTTTAAAAGCATTAAACTTTGAATAGATATCGTTAGCCTTTTCAAGTTGTTCTAAACTAGTATAATAACTAGGAGAAATCCATACATCAGCATCTTTACCTTTTTCAAATACACTTTCAATATTTAAAGAAAGACTTCCTTTTCCTTCAGTATCTTTATATAAATAGGTGGTATTGGCATCTTTTAAAAATGTAGCTTCAAAACTTTCTCCAGCAGGTAAATTCCATATATCTTTAAAAAGGCCTCCAGAAATAACGGTTGGTTTATTTGTTGCTTTTAGTGCTATAGCTTTGGCTTCTAAATAATTTTTTTCAATAGTATTAAAAATACTGTCAGCTAGTTTTTCTTTATTAAATAAAACGCCAAAAAATTTAATCCATTCAGCTCTACCTAGCGGTGTTTCTTCTAACCAATCACCATTCAGCAAAACAGGAATACCTAATTTTTCAATAGTAGCAAACATTTTGTTATTGCTATTTAATGAAAATCCAACTACAACATCAGGACGTAAATCCAATAATAATTCAGTATTAATATGCTCTTCATGACCTAACTCTTTTATTTCACCATTCTCAATTAATTCTCGTGTCTTTTCAGAAGAAATATAATCAGTAGAAGGAAATCCGACTAATTTATTTTCGAGATGCAACAATTCAAGCATCGGAATATGTGTAGTGCTTGTAGTTACCAAAGATTGCAAAGGAGTTTTTATAGTTGTACCGTTACTTTTGGATATGGTATCAGTCAAAATATATTGAAAAGTCTCTTTTGAATTTTGGTAGGGAGCCTTTATAATTAGCTTTGTGTAATTTTTAAAGTGCTGAATATCAAAGCCTTTTGCATATCTAATACTTGAAGCTGTTTTAACGCTCAAACTTTTAATAGGTTTTTCATTTTTACAAGCTAAAAATAGCGTTAGCAGCAATAGTAATACTGTTTGTTTTATGCTAAATACCTTCATTAAAATTCATTTTTTAGCAAATGTACTATTTTAGAATTTTAATGCTAAAAAAAGATACTATTCAGTCTTATTTATTTAAATTTGCAACTGATTATGGTTCTTTTGTATGCATCAGCGTATAAAAGTTAAAAGGGAAGTTGGTTAAATTCCAACGCTGTTCCCGCAACTGTAAGCTTTAGCCAATATAAATTGGTGGTTGTTATACAACTTTAACCACTGTTCTTTTAGAATGGGAAGGTATTAACAATACGTAAGCCAGGAGACCTGCCATATTCAAACATTTCAAACTTTCGGGAGAAGAGTTTGAGTATGGTTTACTATACTTTAAAACTTACCTGATTTATTATTTTAATAATTAAATCATTTAAAAAATGAAAAAAACAGTGATTAAAGTAAGTGCTTTTTGCACGCTTTTAGCGGTTAATTTTATGAATGCGCAGGAAGCAAAAGAGAAAATTGAACAATTAGACGAAGTGGTAATTACCGATTCTCGATTTAAAATTAAACGTGAAAACTCAGGAAAGGTTGTTCATAAAATTTCAGCAGAAACAATTAAAAATAGCCTGGGTAAAAGTGTAGTAGATTTAATTAATGAGATTGCGGGTATTGAGATTAATGGGAATAATGGAGTTGGAGGTCAAAATTTAGGGTATTTTATTAGAGGGGGAAGAAGTAATGAAGTAGTTATTTTAATTGATGGTATTCAGGTAATTGACCCCTTACAAAACAGTTTTGATTTACGATTACTCAATTTAGATCAGGTAGCATCAATAGAAATAATTAAAGGTGCCGCCAGTACTTTGTATGGTTCTGGGGCAGCAACCGCCGTAATTGATATCAAACTTAAAAAAGCAGCCAAAGAAACCATTAATGCAACTTTTAGCTCTTCGGTTGGTTCAAATAATACTGCACAAGATAGTCCTTCAAATATAGAAAACTTTAACAATGCTGCAAACATCAATGGAAGTTTAAATAAGTTAAATTATTCAGTTGCATTTGGCCATCATTACTCAGGTGGTATGTCTGCTGCGAAGCCTATGGTTGGAGATGTAGATAATTTTGAAGATGATCCATTTACACGAATTAATACACGTTTGAGTATTGGATACCAATTTACAAATCAATTTAGTATTGCTACTTTTGGAAGTTTTAATAAGTTAGATAATAGTTATGATGGAGGTTCGTATCTAGATGCTGAAAATAAAGCATTCACAAAAAATTATAGCATTGGAATTGCCCCAAAATATATCTACGAAAGCGGAAGTATTCAATTAAATGCGGCCTATAGTTTGTATGATATTGATAGAAAAAACACACAATATCCAGGAACTAGTGAAGGAGAAAATTATATACTTGATGCTTTCGTAAAGCATAAATTCAATCAAAAATTTTATGGAATTTTAGGAGTAAATGTGCAACAGAATGAGATTGAAACGTATAGTATTCCTTGGGAAGAAACTGATTTGACTAAAACTATGTATGTTGAAGATCCAAAAGCAACTATTGTTGATCCTTATGCCAACGTTGTGTATGTTTCAGATATTGGTTTTAATTTAAATTCTGGTGTACGTTTAAATACACATAGTAAATATGGGAATCACTTCGTTTTTAACTTGAATCCTTCCTATACGTTTAATTATGAAGGTAAAGGATATTCTAAAATATTTACATCTTACAGTTCAGCATTTGTGGCTCCATCTTTACAAGAGTTATATGCATCTTGGGGAAATGTAGATTTAAAACCGCAAGAAAGTTTAACCTTTGAAGCAGGGTTAGAAACTAAAATTAATTCCCATTTATTCAATATCACTTATTTTAAGCGTAACGTTGAAAATATAATTGGTTATGATGATACGTTATTTGTTATGGTGAATAGGGGTGATGCGACCATTGATGGTGTTGAAATAAGTGTTGATGCTCATGTATCCAGCAGCATGAAAATAAGTGCTAATTATACCTATACGAATAATGATAATGAAGCGATAAGAATTCCTAAAAATAAAGTAAATATAAACCTATCATATGCGTTTAAACCATCTACTCATTTTATGTTGAGCTATCAATTTAATGATAAACGTGATGAGACAGATTTCACATCTTGGCCAAGTTCTATTGTGCAATTAGATGCTTATTCTTTGGTGAATGTTTCAGCCAATCATGAAATTATAAAAGATAAAATGACCTTATTCGCATCAGTTACCAATTTATTCAATGAAGACTTTGAAGAAATTTTAGGCTATAATACAAGAGGAAGAAATTACAACATAGGTTTTAGGTTACAGTTCTAACCTATAATTGTACCGCTAATGTTACTAGTAAAAAGAGGAATAGTGTTGAAATTAATTTTTATTACTTTTAAAATTCTAAAAAACATAATAAATGAGTTCAATTTCAATATCTACCTTAGATTTTTTAAAACAATTAAAGAAAAATAAT
>NZ_JABDRI010000073.1 GCF_013041805.1 Lutibacter sp. | reverse complement strand
GACTTATACATACCTACTACCTTATAATTGATATCATTTAACTTAATATAGGCTCCAATTGGATATTCATCTTTATCAAATAATTGTTTATAAATCTCTTCCTCAATAACACAAACTTTTTTCTTTTCTTTAATGTCATTATCATTTATGAACCGCCCATACACTAAATCTTTTTTCTGAACTTTATCTAATTCAGGGTAATCTCCAAAAATACCAAAAGTTCCAGATTTAAAATTATTAATTGCCATAGCTTGTGTTTGATGGCGAGGTACTACAAATTCAAGTCCTTCAATTTCATTTTTGATATTATCTAAATCAGACATTTTAAGGGTCAAACTTTTACCCTCTTGAAATCCTTTAAAAGGTTTGCTTGTTTGCTGAGCCCACACAAAAACACTATTTGTTGCGAAACTTCCAAATAATTTATTGAAATTATTCTCTACACCTTTTGCAGCTCCTAATAAAACCACTAGTAAAAATATACCCCACATAACACCAATAATAGTAATACCTGTACGCATTTTATTTTTACGTATACTACTATATATTTCTTGCCAAGTATCTTTATCAAATAAAAATCTCATAATTATTCGTCGTTTAATGCCACTATAGGTTTAATCCTTGCCGCTCTTTTCGCTGGAATATAGCCTGCAATTGTACCAGCTATAATCAATATAATGGTAGCTCCAACAACCACATACGTCTCTACACTAGGATTTAAAATAAAATATTTCTCTAACCCAGGCCCAATAGCTTCTAATGTAAATACACCAACCAACAATCCAATATACCCAGCTAATGCAGTAATAAATATCGATTCCATCATTATCATTCCTACAATTGATCTTGGAGTTGCGCCTAAGGCTTTTCGTATTCCTAATTCTTTGGTTCTTTCTTTAACAAGGTAAACCATAATATTACTAATACATATAACTCCCGCAATCATAGTTCCTATTCCTATAAATAAAATTATAAAGTTTAAAACATTCATAAATTGTTCCACATTCTTTGTTCCTTCTGCATAATTTTGAACTCTAAGAGCAGCTTGATCTCTTGGATCGATATTAAATTTTTCTTTTAGCTGTTTCGTTAATAAATTTGTAAAAGATAATGCTTGGTCAACACTTAAATTAGGATTAAAAGTTAAGCCTATATAATCAACCTCATCATTTGGTTTATATATACCTTGTAGTGTTGAAAACGGAGCATAAATATAGCGTTCATCGCTATCTCCACCAGCATCTTTAAATACACCAACTACCTTATATGAGAGCCCATCCAAATTTATATTTTTACCCAGAGCGCTTAATTGACCAAATAAGTCTTTCTCAACCAATCTTCCAATAGCTACTACTTTTGATCGTCTTTCAATATCTAAATAAGTTAGGAACCTTCCATCAACTACTTCAGCCGATTCTAACGGTTGGTAATCTGGATAAACACCTCTTACAGAGTATCTATTTTGTTCCCCTTTGTAGATGGCTTGCATACTGCGTTGAATATTCGGACTAAAAAACTGAATTTCATCTTCAAAATTTTCATTCATAAATTTTGAATCTTCATTTCTAAGCTGAATCCTTCTTCCACTTTGTAAACCTTTATATGGCTTCGTAGTTCTCCCAGTCCGTATATAAACAGAGTTGTTTGCATCACCTGCAAATTGATCCTCAAATGTGTGCTTTAATCCATTTCCAACTCCAAATAATAAAGTAAACAAAAGAATAGCAAATGAAACAGTGAAACCTGAAAGCGAAGTACCTAACTTATTCTTACTAAGCCTTTGAAAAATTTCTCTCCAACGATCTAAATCGAACATAATTAAGCGTTTACTTTTTTATTAACTTTTTCGTCACTAATAATTACGCCATCTTTCAACCGCACAATCCTATCTGTTTGTTCAGCAATATCTTCTTCGTGCGTAATTACAAAAACGGTCATTCCTTCTCTGTTAATATCTTTCAATAACTCCATAACAGAATCTGAAGTTGCAGTGTCTAAGGCTCCCGTTGGTTCATCGGCCAACACTACTTTTGGATTCGTAGCTAGTGCTCTTGCAACAGCTACTCTTTGTTTTTCACCTCCTGAAAGCTCACTTGGTAAATGGTTTGCTCTATCTTTTAAACCAACTTTCTCTAAATATTTAAGGGCTTTTTCTTGACGCTCTTTTCTTGCCATTCCTTGATAATATAGAGGAAGTGCTACATTTTCCACAGCCGTTTTATAGGTGATTAAATTAAAAGATTGAAATACAAAACCTAAAAACTTATTTCTTAGAATTGCAGCCTTTTTTTCATCTAAATTTTCAATTAATTGGCCATTTAAGTAATAATTCCCTTCATCATGAACATCTAACAAACCAACAATGTTTAATAATGTTGATTTTCCTGAACCTGAAGAACCCATAATAGAAACAAATTCTCCTTCTTTAATATGTAAATCTAAACCCTTTAATACATGTAGAGAATCTTTCCCGATTGGATAAGATTTATGCAGTTTTTCGATCTTAATCATTTAGTTTGTTGTTTTAAAACGAATTTATGAATTGCTCTTCAAAGTAGTTATTAATGTTTTGTTAAAAAGCTACTTTTAACGAATAAAATGTAACTTTACTTCGTGAACAATTTTAAAGGCAAATCAATTATACTGTTTGATGGTATTTGCAATCTTTGCAACTCATCTGTAAATTTTATCATTAGAAATGATAAAAAAGAGCATTTTTTATTCGCCTCACTTCAATCAGACGCTGCAAAAGAAATATTGTTACAGTACCAAGTAAAAAAAATTACATTTGATTCCATTTTACTTATTGAAAATGGAAAAATTTACACAAAATCTACCGCTGCTTTGCGCATTTCTCGAAATTTGGATGGAACTTATAGATTTATATATTTTCTTAAAATTATTCCGAAATCTATTACTGACTGGATTTATGATATTATTGCAAACAACAGGTATAAATGGTTTGGTAAAAAAGAAAGCTGTATGATGCCTGATGAAAAATTAAAAAGTAAATTTTTAAGTTAACTTTGATTATAAAAAAAAGAGCTATTTGCTCTCTTTTTTTTATAATCTTATTTTTTTGGATAATTATCATCCCATTCTTTTACTTTTGGATTGTGCAACTTATCTAATGATTTTGCAACAATCATAGAAACAGAAGCATCACCCGTAACATTTACAGTTGTTCTCATCATATCTAAAGGTCTATCAATTGCAAAAATTAAAGCTAAACCAGCTTCAGGAATACCTGCTTGTCCTAAAACAATAACAAGCATTACCATTCCTGCTCCAGGAACTGCTGCCGATCCTATACTTGCTAAAGTTGCGGTAACAATAATTCCTAATTGAACTCCTAAAGATAAATCCATCCCAAAAGCCTGAGCAATAAATACAGCAGCTACAGCTTGATATAAACTAGTACCATCCATATTTATAGTAGCTCCAATTGGTAAAACAAAACTACTAACTTCTTCATCTACACCTAAATGTTCTGTAACCCTTTCCATTGTAACTGGTAAAGTTGCTGCACTACTACTTGTTGAAAATGCTAACAACTGAGCAGGTGAAATTCCTTTTAAAAATGTTGAAGGATTTTTTTTAGTAATTAGCCATACTACTAAATTGTAAAAAGCTATCATCAGAAGTAATCCTAAAATAACTGTAAACGCATACCAAACCAGTGCTTTAAATAAATCAACACTTGGAGATTCAACAACTAATGCCGCTAACAATGCAAAAACACCATATGGAGCTGTCAGCATTATAAGGTCAATAATTTTTAAAATAACTTCGTTAAAGCCATCAAAAAAATCTTTTACCGCTTTTGACTTTTCCTCTGGAATTAGAATCAAGCCAATTCCAAAAATTAAAGCAAAAAATATCACTTGTAACATATTTTTATTTTCTGAAGCTGCTCCAAAAATATTTTCAGGAACAATATCGACCAAAGCCTGTAAAGGCCCACTATCTTTTTGTTTATCTGCTTCGGCCTTATATTTATCAGCATCTCCGCTATAATTTTGAACTAATTCCTGACGTGTTTCTTCTGAAATTGAATTTCCTGGCTTTATAATATTAACTAAAACTAATCCAATAGAAACTGCTACAACAGTTGTTAAAACATATATAGCTATTGTTCTACTTCCCATTTTTGATAATTTAGAAATATCTTTTAAATCGGAAACTCCTTTAATAAGTGAAGCCAAAATTAACGGAACAGCAATTAACTTTAACGCATTGATAAATATTTTTCCGAAAGGTTTTATCCAATCTTGCACTATTTCCTTACCTCCTTCAAACTGTGTCATTAATAAACCTACTAATACACCAACAACCATTCCTAGCAATATTTGCCAATGCAATGCTAATTTTTTCATTTTAACGTTTTAAAATTTGTGGTAAGATAAAAAAAACCTTAAAAATCACGTGACTTTTTTGCATAAAAAAAGCACTAAAAGTGCTTTTTCTTTAATTTGCCCAAAATTTAATTAAATTGATACCTAATTGAAAGTGCTAAATCTAAATCGGTGTCTTTACCATAATCACCAACAATACCAAACTCAGGCCTAAAATCAAGTGAAATTAATAACGGAATATCAAAATTATATTCTATTCCAATATTTCCATCTGCATTTAAAAATAATCCATCATCACCATTTCCATCATAACCATTACCTACTTTCCAAGAACCAATACCAGCACCAAATCCTGCATACCAATTAAAACCTCCATCAATATTCCAAACCCATTGATAAATACCACTTAATTTAAAAGCATTAAAATTATCATGGTCACGATAACCTAAATCAACTTCAAAACGGTTATTTTGAGATAATTGTCTCTGATAAGAAATTTCACCTCCAAAGCCATCATTATCTCCAAACCTAATCCCAATTGCATGGTTTGATATTTCTTGTGCATTCACTGTTGAAATTGTAATAACAAACAATATTGATACCAAAATTATTTTCTTCATAACTAAAACTCTTTAAATTATTTTAAAATTAATAAACAAACTATGTATCATTAACTCAATTTATTCATATAAATTGTTTCCAAAGAAGTGACCATATTGTATTTTTTGTGTCAAAAAATTAGAAACAAGTGATAAATAGTATATTTTAGACAAAAAATAATTAAAAGTAAAAACAAAATGGCAGGATTATTAGATTTATTAAACAGTGACTTAGGAAAAACATTAGTAAATAGTGCAAGTTCTCAGTTAGGACAAAATAAGGTTCAAACTACAACAGCATTAAGTACGGCTTTACCATTAATTTTAGGAGCTATGAAAAATAATGCTTCAACACCTCAAGGTGCTGATGGATTATTAAAAGCTTTATCTGGAAAACATGATGGTAGTATTTTAGATAATTTAGGAGGAATGCTTGGAAATAGTGATGTATTGTCTGATGGAGCTGGAATATTAGGTCACGTTTTTGGTGGTAAAGAGCAAAATGTTGCACAAGCAGTAAGTAAAAAAAGTGGAATGGATGTAGGTGCTACAATGAATTTATTAAAAATGGCAGCACCTGTTATTATGGGATATATTGGTAAACAAACAAAGCAACAAAATGTAAGCGACAGTAACGGAATTGGAGATTTACTTGGAGGTTTGTTAGGTGGTGATGCCCAAAAAGAACAAAGCTTAGTTACAAAACTTTTAGATGCTGATGGAGATGGAAGCATAATCGATGATTTAATTGGAATGGCAGCTGGTGGAAAAAAGAAAGGTGGACTTGGAGGTTTATTAGGTGGACTCTTCGGAAAATAAAAAAGAACTCATTGTTTATAAAAAAGGTCAAATTAAATTTGACCTTTTTTTTATATTGTAATTTTATTTTTCAAATATAAATGTACATTTGCACGCAATAAACTACTAATGGAAAAATTAAAACAACGTTGGGGATTAACATCTAACTTTCAAGTACTATTAATTTTAATAGTTTTTTCAGTAAACGGATCATTTGCCGCTTGGATTGCAAAGCCCTTGACTGAGAGTATTGGCTTAGATTATGAAACTACTAATCCTTGGATATTTTGGCCGGTACGTATTCTTTTAATTTTCTTTATTTATCAGCTTACGCTACCATTAGTTGGGTTTGTTTTTGGTCAATTTAAATTCTTTTGGAATTTTTTCACAAAAAAAATGTTGATGAGAATGGGTTTTAAAAAGTTTTTCACAAAAGATTAATCCACTTTTCCTTTTTTTATTACATATTTATAAATCCAAGTTAGTGTAAATGTTGGCAAAAAGTCGGTACCAAAAATACCTGCTTCCTCAACAAAAGATACTAAACCTCCTATTTTACCTTCTGCACCTTCATACATTTTATAAATTAAAAATGCTGATAATGGTGCCCAAATAACATCAGAAAATTCACCAATAAAGGGTAAAACAAAAGAAAGCATTCCAACTCCATCAAAAAGAATACTAAGAAATAATAGTTTGTATTTTTTACTCATATACTAATTTAATCACCCAAACATTAACAATAAAAATACCATTCTGCTTATTGTTTTAATTTTTCTTTATACTTTTTTATAAATTTTTCCAATTTTGGGTTTATTACTGCCATACAATAACCTTGCGTTTTATTGTTATTATAATAATTTTGATGGTAGTCTTCAGCATCATAAAAAACATCAAATTTCGTTACTTCTGTCACAATTGGATCATCAAAAACTTCTGCAGCAGTTAACTCTTTAATAAATTTTTCAGAAATAAGCTTTTGCTCTTCTGAGTGATAAAAAATAGCAGATCGGTATTGAGTACCTCTATCATAACCTTGCCTATTCAAAGTTGTTGGGTCATGTGTACTAAAAAATACATCCAAGATTTCTTGAAATGATATTATTGTAGGATCAAATTTTATTTGAATAGCTTCTGCATGTCCAGTTCTTCCTGTTGTAACTTCTCTATATGCTGGATTTTTAATTGTTCCTCCTGTATAACCCGATATTAAACTTTCAACACCTTCTAAACGTTGGAAAATTGCTTCAGTACACCAAAAACAACCATTCGCTAAGGTTGCAATTTCTAATTTATTTGACATTTTATTTGATTGAGCATTAAAATTTTGAGTGTAAAATATAGTAGCTACTACTAATACATAAATAATTTTTTTCATTTTTTTGTTTTGTATATATGTCGTAACTTTTTATTGAAAATTACATTCCTCTTGGAATTTGTTTTCTAGGAAATTGAATTAAACTTTCTGCACCATTTTTTCCAATACTTGCCACACCAAATAAATAATTATCAATTACAATATTTTTAAGTGTATAATCTGTTACGTTTCCAACAAACCTGCTAAACTCCCATTGTGGGCTAGTTGTGTTTCTCCAATAAATTTTATAACCAACAATATTATCGTCGTTAGGATTTTCCCATTTTAATCTTGTTGAAGGTTTCACAGCTCCAGCAATCATCAAATTTTTTGGTTCTAAAGGAGCTGCAGCTAAAGACGCCATTGTTAAGCTATTAACAGCTGTTAATTTTGCAGCATATTCAAAATTTACACCTTCAATAACATCACCATATTTAATGCCGTTTTCTTCTCTTATATCTTGATGCTGACGATTGTAATTTTCATGAGTTTCCATAATTCTTACTCCGGTAAAGCCTTCATCATTAAACGGTCTATGATGTCCTCCTCTACCAAACCTGTCTAGTCTATAAATCATAATGGCATCTAAATTGGTCATATAATCATCTGTGATTTTATCAATGTGACGTGCTAATTGCCTTGAAGGTCCATCAATTTCACCTCCATAAAAACGCATTGAAGCCTTTTCTCTATCGGTTGTACTCATTGAAATTGCTTCCGAAAAAACCCTAAATGTACTATTATCAATTACACCATCTATTCCGTGAATGTTTCCTATCATGTCATTATTTAAAACTCCTATGATATCCCAATTATTTTCTTTAGCGTGTTTTGCCATAATTTTTCCTCCATACAATCCTTGCTCCTCACCCGATAAACCTACGTAAATAATTGATGAAGAGAATTTATAGTTACTTAAAACTCTTGCTGCTTCTAAAGTTCCTGCCAAGCCTGTAGCATTATCATTTGCTCCAGGAGAATTAGACGTAAAATCATTATTATCTGAGACTCTTGAATCAATATCTCCTGACATAATTACATATCTATTCGGGTATTTAGTTCCTCTTTGAATAGCAACTACATTAACAACTCGTGTATCTCTAATTATTCGCCTTCCATCGGCTTTTACCAAGTCACCTAAATAACTTACTTCTAAACAATTATTACATTCTTTTGAAATTGCTTCAAATTCAGATTTAATCCATCTTCGGGCTGCACCTATTCCACGAGTATTTGATACTGTATCAGACAATGTGTGCCTCGTTCCAAAATCAACTAATTTTTGAATGTCTTTCTCCATATTTTTTGGAGATGTAGCAGTTGAAATTTCGGTTAAAATTTTATCAATCTTTGATTGACTAAAAGCAACTACACTCAATAAAAATGTAACTGTTAAAATAATGTTTTTTATGATTTTCATATGTCTCAAATTAAATATTCTCAATAGTATGCACCACACTTTCCAACATAGATTCTGTAAAATCTAAATGAGTTACCATTCGTAATTTTCCGTTACCCATAGAAATAAGTAAAATTCCTGCATCATTCATTCTACTAATAAAATCGTTTTCGTTAATCGTATCTATCACATTAAAGATCACAATATTGGTTTCAATAGGTTCCACATTTTTAATTAATGGACAATTTTGTAGCGCAGTACCAAGTATTTTTGCCCTTGTATGATCAATTGCCAATCGCTCTACATGATTATCTAATGCATAAATTCCTGCTGCTGCTAAATAACCTGCTTGTCTCATAGCCCCTCCGAAAAGCTTCCTAATTCTTAAGGCTTTTTCCATATACTCTTTAGTCCCTAATAAAACAGATCCTACAGGAGCTCCAAGTCCTTTTGATAAACAAATAGAAATAGTGTCAAATACTTCTCCATATTGCTTTGGAGTTTCATTTTTAGCTACCATAGCATTAAATAAACGTGCGCCATCTAAATGAAATGCTAAATTATTTTCAGTACATACTTTTCTAATTTTTAAAATTTCTTCAAAACTCCAACAAGCACCACCTCCTTTATTTGTTGTGTTTTCTAGTGCAACAAGTCTCGAATAAGGGACGTGAATATCCGATCTACTTCCCGAAACAGCTTCGTGTAATTGATTTGCAGTAAACATTCCCCTATGGCCATCAATTAAATAGGATGTAACTCCTGCATTGAATGCTGGCCCTCCACCTTCATAATTATATACGTGCGCCCATTTGTCACAAAACATTTTATCTCCTGGCTGAGTATGTAATTTTATGGCAGCTTGATTTGCCATTGTACCTGAAGGAAAAAATAGTGCCGCTTCCATTCCAAAAATATTGGCTATTTTTTCTTGTAATTTGTTTACTGTTGGGTCTGATTTAAAAACATCATCTCCAACTTCAGCATTCATCATGGCTTCTAACATTCCTCTGGTTGGCTTAGTTACTGTATCACTAATTAAATTTATTTGCATTTGTTATAATTATTTTATTACTTTTTACTAATTAAAATCACATCTAATACTTCCAATTGGCGAACCTTCAGGTATTTTAGGTGTTATCTCTTTTTTAAATTTTGCTGGCTCTTTTAAGAAACTATCAATAATAGCAATATAACCATTAGCATACATAGTACTAATACCTTCATGTTTCATAGTTCCTAACCAATTTTTTAATTCTTTTACTTTTGCTAATGCAATTGATTTTGACTGAAATGTAGCTTTATCACTTGCTGCTAATGCTAATAACCCTTGTAAAATTACGTGATTTATACTATGTTGTATCTCAAAATCATAACCTTCTTTTTGATCTATTTTAAATGATGAATTGATTATTTCACCAATTAACTCATCTAAACCTAGCTGTTTTTTAGAAAAAGCTTTTTGTTGCACCAATCTTGAAACTCTTTCAGGGTGAAACAAAAAGTCTACCACCAATTCAGTCGCCGTGGAAGCTGCATTTAATGGGTCAAAAGCTACTCCAATTTTAGATTTAAAAGATTCTCTAGTTCTTCCATAGCCATTAGGTCTAGGAGGAAAATAATTAACTATTCTTTCAGGAATTTTTAAAGTTTCAACGCTTATAGAATTTAAAATACTTTCTAAGGCTTCTCTCTCTAATTTTGGATCAATTGAATTTACAATTGCTTGTCCATCGCCCTTTACAGCATAAGAATATGTCATTCCACCAATCATTTTTGAAGCAGCTTCAACTTGATATCTATGGAAAAAATATAAAGGAACAAATACATCTTCTAATGTAGCAAATGGTTCACCAGTTTTAATATTTTCATCTGAAAAATTACGAATTGCATGTGCTCTAACTTTTAAAACTCTATCTAATTCTTTAGCTGCGTTTGTACCATTATCCCACAAGTGTGCATTGATATGAGACCCGCCTGCTGCTCTTGCATCTCTATCTGAAATAAATAATAATCCTTTGTCTATTGCAGTTTGTAATATATTATTTAGTTCACTTTCCTCATTTACACCTTCTTGAAAGTCTTGATATGAATAAGCAATTGAAACTTTGTCCCATTCACCTATACCTCTTGAATAAACTTCTGAAAGATCAATATTATTATCGGTTAACTTTACATATGGATGCGGATAATCCATAACTGACGCTCTTCCATTAAAGCTTGATGCAAAGTTATGTGTGAACCCCAAGGTATGTCCAATTTCATGAACAGATAATTGTCTAATTCTTGCTAAAGCCATTTGCAATAACGGATTTTCATCACCAGTTTTATCAGAAACACCTAATAAGGCCTGAGCAATTAAATAATCTTGTCTTATTCTTAATGAACCTAAACTAACATGACCTTTTAAAATTTCACCTGTTCTAGGATCTACTACACTAGCTCCATATGACCATCCGCGAGTTGATCTATGAACCCATTGAACAACATTATAACGAATATCCAACATATCAGCACCTTCTGGTAAGATTTTAAATTGAAACGCATTTTTATACCCAATAGCCTCAAAGGCTTGATTCCACCAGCTACCACCTTCTAACAAAGCTGAACGAACAGGCTCTGGAGTACCTCTATCTAAATAATAAATTATTGGTTCTTTTGCCTCACTTATTTCAGCTTTAGGATTTACTTTTTCTAATCGATGTCTTACAGTATAACGTTTTACAATTGGCGATTCAATTGGAGTTGCATAATCTAAATAAGAAATACTATTTGCTCCGGAACGAGGGTCGTAAATTCGTTTTTTAAAATTAGCATCTGGTAATTCTATAAATGAGTGATGTTGTCTCACAGTAATTAATGACGAATTAGGTGCCACACTATTAATATATCCTCCTTTTGCTTCTCCTTTAAAAGTTAATATAGCTTCAAACTCTGTGTTTTTTGGAAAGGCTTTTGTTTGCTCTAAATAAAAAGCACTTTTACTTAAATCTAATGAGTAATTGCCTTGTTTGGTATCTCTTAATTTATTAGAAACTCCGTGTTCGTCTCTAATTAAAAATGACGAAATATCAATTAAATACGTTTCATTATGTTGTTCTTCAATTTTAAAGCCAAATAAAACAGATTGTGCAAAAGCTTCTTCAACAGATTTTTTTTCCTCTAAATTACTGGTGATAGCTCTATATTTTAAATTTGGCTGAATAAGTAATAACTTATTTCCAGCTTTTATAAATTTAACAACTGCCCTTTGTCCCAATTGTCCTCTATCAAGGCCTATGTCATTTGAACCAACTCCTGCCGACAATGAACTGAGATATAAAAATTCTTTATTTAAATTAGCTACTTCCAAATACATTTTATCACTTTTATCATTATAATAAAAATTAAAATAGCCGTTCTTTTTTTCTAAGTTTTTAGTCAGTTGAAAAGATTGACCAAAAATTTGAGGGCTTAACATTATAATAATAATAATATATAGTAACTGTTTCATAATATAAATTATTCGGTTAGGTGATAAAAATACTATTTCTTTGAATATAAAACTTCATTTTATTCATTTTGCATCAAACACATACTAAAATTTATTGCTTAGATTAAAAATGAAAAGTTATTTTTGTATTTCTTAATTAACAAAATGATATCAAACGAACATCTAAATAAATTAAAAGTACGCATTGGCAATTTAAAAACTTACCTTGATATTGACAAGAAAATAATTGAAATATCAAATGAAGAGGAACAAACTGCTAATCCAAATTTTTGGAACAACCCAAAAAATGCTGAATTAGTTATGAAAGCGCTTCGCTCTAAAAAGAAATGGGTTGAAGATTTTAATACTATTAGTACTAATTATGATGAGATTTCAATTTTATTAGAATTTTATGAAAATGGTGAAGCTTCTGAAGATGAAATTGAGAATTTATACAATAAAACTCTTATCCTTATTGAAAATTTAGAGTTTAAGAATATGCTTTCAGATGAAGGCGATACCTTAAGTGCCGTTCTTCAAATTACTGCAGGTGCTGGTGGTACTGAAAGTTGTGATTGGGCACAAATGCTTATGAGAATGTATTTGATGTGGAGCGAAAATCAAGGTTTTAAGGTAAAGGAGCTTAATTTTCAGGCTGGAGATATTGTAGGAATTAAAACGGTTACTCTAGAAATTGAAGGTGAATATGCTTTTGGATATTTAAAAGGTGAAAATGGTGTGCACAGACTTGTAAGAATTTCTCCTTTTGATAGCAATGCAAAACGGCATACAACATTTGCCTCAGTTTATGTCTATCCATTAGCCGATGATAGTATTGAAATAGAAATAAACCCGTCAGATATTACTTGGGAAACTATGCGTTCAAGTGGTGCCGGAGGTCAAAATGTTAATAAAGTAGAAACTGCTGTTCGCTTAAGACATAAACCTTCGGAAATTGTTATTGAAAATTCTGAAACTCGTTCACAATTAGATAACAAAACAAAAGCCATGCAATTATTAAAATCTCAATTGTATGAAATTGAATTACAAAAGCAACGTGAAAAACGAAATGAAATTGAGGCAAATAAATTAAAAATTGAATTTGGTTCTCAAATTAGAAATTATGTTATGCATCCTTATAAGTTAGTAAAAGATGTAAGAACTGCCTACGAAACTGCTAATGTAGATGCGGTAATGAATGGAGATTTAGATGGGTTTATTAAAGCATATTTAATGCAAAATGGCCAGAAAAAATCAACAAACGAGTTATAATGAAAGAAACAATTGATACCATTATTTTTGATCTTGGAGGTGTTTTAGTTGATTGGAAACCAGAATATGTTTATAGAAAAGTTTTTCATGGAAATGAAGAAAAAGTACAATGGTTTTTAAATACGGTTTGCACTCCAGCATGGAATATTGAACAAGATGCTGGAAGAACTATTGCTGAAGCTGTCAAACTTAAAATTGATGAATTTCCACAATATAAAAATTGGATTGAACTATTTTATAAGGATTGGGAACATATGTTTTCTGGTCCAATTATTGAAAATCTAAACTTACTTAAAAAACTAAAAGCAGCTAAACATTATAAGATTTTTGCACTAACAAATTGGAGTGCAGAAAAATGGGACAAAGCAATAGAATTATTTCCGTTTTTTAACGATTTCGATGGTGTTGTGGTTTCAGGTCAAGAAAAAACAAGAAAACCTTTTCCTACTATCTATAAAACACTTCTAAACAGATATCAAATTAATCCTAAAAGAGCAATTTTCATTGATGACAATTATGAAAACATAGTTGCGGCCAATGAATTAAATATTCATGGTATTCATTATAAAAATCACTCTCAGCTAATAAAAGATTTAGAAACATTTAAGCTAAAATTTTAATCGACTTGAATTTCAAGTTAGAATTCATTCAATAAACCGTAATTTTACTAATGTAAAATGTTGTTTATTCACAATAATTTGTATTTTAGCGAATTAAATGATACAATTTTTATTACAAATTCTATCAAATAAAAAATGCTGTGAATTAATATTTAAAGTTTTTATATGAGAAAACTGTTTTTAGTGCTTTTAATTAGTCTCCCTTCCCTTTTATATAGCCAACAAAAAAATAATCCCCTTTATACTATTTCTGGTAAAATAATAGACGTTTCTACTAAATTACCTATAGAAGATGCAACCATTATTTTTAAAAGTTTAGACTCCTCTCAAATAAATAGTGGAGGTATTACTAACCAGAGAGGTAAATTCTCTATTGAAGTTGTTCAGGGAGATTATATTGCTACTGTTGAGTTTCTTTCTTATAAAACTAAAAATTTAAATATTTCATCAATTTCCAAAGATTTAAATATTGGTACTATAGAACTTGAAATTGATACCGAATTTTTAGCTGAAATTGAAATTATTGGAGAAAAAAGTACCATTGCTTATAAACAAAATAAGGTAATTTATACAGTTGGGAAAGATATATCTTCAAATGGTGGTGTAGCTACTGATATTTTGAATAATATACCTGCTGTATCTGTCGATCCAAATGGTGAAATTTCTTTAAGAGGCTTTGATACACCAACAGTATTAATAAATGGGAAAACTTCTTCACTATCTAAAGCTGACGCCTTAAAAACAATTCCTGCAAGTTCTATTGAAAAAATAGAGGTTCTTACAAATCCTGGTGCTAAATACAGAGCTTCTGCAACAGGTATTATAAATATAATATTAAATAAGCAAAAAGATGAAGGCTTAAATGCTTCGATAACTACTGCTGGTGGTTACAGAGATTATTATGGAGGTATGCTAACTTTAAATCATAAGACTCAAAAAGTAAACTTTTACACAAATGCATCTTATTTTCATAGAAACCCTATAAAATTTGCTTCTTATGAAAACGAATATTTTGAAAACGGTAACACCATTTCATTTTTAAATGAATACAGTGAAAATAATAGTAAAGATAATGGATTTACGAGCACAGTAGGTGCTGATTTTTATGTTTCGAATAGAGCTACCTTATCAACAAAAGTAAATTATACAAATATTAGCAATAAAGGTTTAACTATTACAACTTCTGATATTTTTGATCAGTCACAAACGGCGGTTAGTACAAATTTAAGAGAGCATAATGGGAATTTTGACGATGAAATTTTCGAATTTATTGTTGATTATGAACAGTTATTTGAAAAAGAAGGACAAAAATTAACTGCATATTATATGCATACTAATGATAATGAAGTTTACACTAATGTGATTACAAATTCAAATATATCATTTACCACTGAAGATTACATTGAAGATAATATGCTAAAAAACAACGAAATTAGCGTAGATTTCACGAGTCCTGTTGGCGCATCTAGTGCATTTACAGTTGGTTATTTAGGCGTATTTGGGGAAGTTCCTTTTGAATTTACTGGAACTGTAGGTGACAATTTTATTAACTTTTCTGAAAACATAAATGCTGGATTTGTAGAATTTGAAAACGAAAGTGATAAATTTTATATTGGCATAGGTTTGAGAACTGAATTTTCAGACTATAAAATCAATTATCAAACACTGAACACAACATTGAATAAAACATTTAATGACTTTTTCCCTTCTACCTATTTAGAATTTAGTCTAAGCGATTCAAAAGCTTTAAGTCTGGCATATAACAGATCTATAGTTCGGCCAGTTTACAGTCAGCTACAACCATTTGAACAACGGTTTAGTGAAACTTCAACCTATAGAGGAAATCCAGATCTTGACCCTGTATATGTTGATGCAGCTACACTTACATATATGTATTATGGTAATAACTTAACACTCTCATCCTCTTTATTTTTTAATAGATATAATGATTATTCACAACTAGTAACTTATGAAACCGGAACTCAAATTGATGGAATAAATAAATTATTAAGAACTTATGATAATTTAGGAAAAGTTGATTATTACGGTGTTAGTTTAACTACTATACTAAAAGCCTCAAAAATGTTAAACTTTACTGCAAATGCAAATATTTATAATTTTGATCAAACAGGTATTTTTGAAATTGTAAACGACGCGAACCAACCAATCACTATTGATTATACACAAGCAAATTTAAATGGTTCTTTTAGTTTATTAACTCAAATTAAAATTCCAAATTTATTTAATTTTCAAACAAATGTTCAGCATAATTTAATCTCTGAAGGACCCGTTTCAACTAGAAAAGCATATACCTATGCAAATGCGACAATTACAAAAGATTTTTTAGATAATAATGCCTCTATCAATTTAACTGTAGATGATCTATTTTTATCTAATAAAATTAATAGAGACCGTTTTGACATAAATTATTTTTCAAAAAGTTTAACACAAAATAAGTATCGCACTATAATTTTGTCATTTACCTATAGATTTAACCAAAGTAAAAAAGATCGAAAAATAAATTTCGATAAAAAAGAAGTTAATCCTAATTACTAAATTCTATTTTGTAAAAATAAAATTTCATGAAAATTTATCACAATCCACGCTGTAGTAAAAGTCGACAAGGTTTAGCAATTCTTGAAGCTTCGAATCAACCTTTTCAAGTAATTAAATATTTAGAAACGCCAATCTCAGAAAATGAGCTTTCTGAAATTGTTAAATTATTACGTATAAAACCTATTGACTTAGTTCGAAAAAATGAAAGTGTTTGGAAAGAAAACTATAAAAATAAAAGCCTTTCAGATTCCCAACTAATCAAAGTAATGGTTGCAAATCCCAAATTAATAGAACGTCCAATTGTTATTAATAATGGAAAGGCCATAATTGGCCGCCCTCCACAACTAATAGAAAATATATTATAAGTTTTAAGCTTTTTTTAACAATATTTTTTAACTAAAATCAGAGATAATATTTTCTTTATATTTCATTTACTAATAATAAAGTATTGTTTTTCAGTATTTTAAGGTTTTTATTTCTGTCTAACTATTCCATAAATCTTTTAAACATTAATTAACACTAGTTAACACTATGTAATTAGTTCTTACAGTATATTTGCCACTCACAAACTAAAATTTTTATATGAAAAATATTTATTTTTTTATTCTTTTAAGCATTCTATCTTCTACTATTGAGGCGAAAAATATTAGTATTGATAAAATTATGCTTACAGGTAAAGTTATTGATAAAGAAACGAAGCAACCTTTAGAATATGCAACAGTTGTAGTTAAATCAATAAGTAATGAAATTATTACTGGAGGAATAACAAATAGTAATGGTGAGTTTGAAATTCAAATTGCACGAGGAGATTATAACATATCAATAGAGTTTATTTCATTTAAAAGTAAAGTATTTAATAATATTGATGTTTCAGGAAATAAAGATTTAGGTACTGTTTCCCTAGAAATGGATGCCGAAAGCTTAGATGAAGTAGAAATTATAGCTGAAAAAAGTACGGTTGAAATTAGATTAGACAAAAAAATATATAATGTTGGTAAAGATATGACCGTAAAAGGTGGAACTGCCTCAGATGTATTAGATAATGTACCGTCTGTAGCTGTTGATGTTGAAGGAAATGTTAGCTTAAGAGGTAACGAAAATGTACGTATTTTAATAAACGGAAAACCGTCAGGATTAGTTGGTTTAAGTGGTACGGATGCGCTACGTCAATTACCAGCAGATGCCATAGAAAAAGTTGAAGTGATTACGAGCCCTTCTGCTAGATATGAGGCTGAAGGTACTGCGGGTATCCTAAATATTATTTTAAGAAAAGGAAAGGCACAAGGTCTGAACGGATCCATAAACACTACGGCCGGAAATCCTGATAATTTTGGAGCTGCAATGAACTTTAATTATAGAACAAATAAGGTGAACTATTTTACAAGTACGGGGTATAATTATAGAAATGCTCCAGGAAACTC
>NZ_JABDRI010000043.1 GCF_013041805.1 Lutibacter sp. | reverse complement strand
ATATGGCATAGGCAGAACTTAAGCATCACTTTGTACCATCCATAGACTCAATTACGAATAATATTGATTGTTCTTATGGGGCACGTGCATATTCTTGAATACAATGCTATGTAGGTTAGTAAATTTTTACATTAATTATATTAATATATATCATATAATATATAAATATATTTATATGATTAAACTTAAATATATTTGTGTTAGAATTTTTTGATAGTATTAACGGTTTGCTAAAGTTGTAGCCATATATCGTTTGTATTCTCAATAAAATTTCTTAAAACTATTAATTAATAAATCTTAACAAATAAATATTATGAAATCAAATTCAATTTATGCACTCGGATTATTTTTATTACTAATTTCCTCTAGTTGTGCGGTAGTAAGACCTGGTGAAGCAGGTGTAAAACAGACTTTAGGTAAATTTTCTGATAACATTATTACACAAGGTACTGTATTTTACAACCCTCTTGTAAGTAAAGTAGTAAAGGAGTCAACAAAAACTAATAATATAAAGCTAATTTTACCTTTACCAACAAAAGAAGGCTTAAGTGTTATGTCAGAAATCTCTATTCTATATCGCCTAGAACTCGCAAAAATACCTACTATTCTAGAAAATTTAGGACAAGATTATGAGTCTGTAATTACTAGTGTCTTTAGATCAGCATCTTCGGATGTTTGTGCACAATTTTATGCTAAAGATATGCACTCAGGAATGAGAGCAAAAATAGAAGAAGAAATAAAAAGTAAAATGCTGATTAACTTACAAAAACAAGCGAATGGAATAGAACTTATTGCTGTTCTAATGAAGAGTATACAATTGCCAGTGGGGTTAGCTAGTTCAATTGAGCAAAAATTACAAGCGGAACAAGACGCAATGCGAATGGAATTTATTATTCAACAAGCAAAACTGGAAGCAGAAAGAAAAATAATCGACGCTACAGGAGAGCGTGATGCTCAAAAAATACTTGCTGAAGGATTAACAAGTGAGATTATTAAACTTAGAACAATAGAAGCATTTAGTAAACTTTCTTTATCGCCAAATAGTAAACTAATTATTACCGATGGAAAAGCTCCATTATTAATAGGTGAGGATTCTTCATCAGCACCAAATAAATAATACTTCTAGAGCTAGTCGGATTTAAATATTTTTAAAATCCGACTAGTTTTTTTTTAAAAATCAATTGAGTTCAAAATCATAATTAAATAATTTTCAAAAAAATCTATAATTACATCGTTATTCATTATTGATATATCATAGAAATAATTTTACGTTTTTTTGTGAAAATTTAAAAGTTCGTTTATAATTTATTCCTTCAAATAGTTATTCTTTTAGTTAATTATTCTAATTTTAGATTTTATAAATAAATACTAGAATTAGAATGAAAAAAATAATAATACTCATATTTATTGTTGTTACATCTTTCAGTTGTAATCAAAAAGAACAAACAAAACCAACAATCATAGAAACTATTGAAGTTATGGAAACTCCCAAAACTTATTTAGCACTTGGAGACAGTTATACAATTGGACAAAGTGTTTTAGAAAAAGATAGATTTCCTGTTATTTTAGTAGATGAACTAAATAAAATGGATATCAAATATAACCCTCCAAAAATTATTGCAAAAACTGGATGGACTACCGATGAACTAAAAGCTGCGATTGACCTAGAAGAAATAAATGAACAATATGATTTTGTAAGTTTGCTAATAGGTGTTAATAATCAATTTAGAGGACGAGCCATTGAAGAATTTAGAATTCAATTCATTGATTTGTTAGAGACAGCTATTAAATTTGCAAATAACAAACCAGAAAATGTTGTGGTGGTTTCTATTCCTGATTGGGGCGTAAGTCCTTTTGCTCAAAATAGAGATACCGAAAAAATTGCAAACGAGATAGATGCATTTAATGCAGTTAAAAAAGAAGAAACCCTGAGAAAAGGAGTTTTATTTGTTAACATTACTCCAATCTCTCGATTAGCTAAAGATAATTTAAATTTTATAGCCGAAGATGAATTACATTTTTCAGGAGAAATGCATCGATTATGGGTTCAGGAAATTATAAAATCAAAATTTAATTAATAATATTAGGGAATGGAGACGTACTTTAAAGAAGCTATTGAATTAGATAAAAAGGATAAATTATCTCATTTTAAAAATCATTTTGTAAATGATGAACAAGTAATTTATTTTGATGGTAATTCATTGGGGAAACTTCCAAAGAAAACGATAGAAGTTACAACTGATTTAGTTCAAAATCAATGGGGAAACCGTTTGATAAGAAGTTGGAATGAAAATTGGATGGATTTATCATTTAAACTTTCAAAAAAAATAGCCTCTTTAGTTGGTGCTCAGCCTGATGAAATTTTTATTGGTGATTCTACTTCTTTAAATTTATATAAGTTAGTTTTTGCTGCTTTAAAAGCAAATAAAGATAAGTTTGAAGTCGTTTCAGATTCATTAAATTTTCCAACTGATTTATATGTGTTACAAGGAATGATAGAAAATCATTTCAATAAACATACACTGAAACTTCTTAACACTAAAGACGGATTAACGATTGATAATGATACACTTCAAAATACAATTTCAGCTAAAACTGCTTTAATAACATTAAGTTATGTTACTTATAAAAGCTCCTTTAAGTATAATATGAAGCAAGTGAACGAACTAGCTCATAAAAATAATAGTTTTATTATTTGGGATTTGTCACATGCCACCGGAGCTGTTCCGGTAAAATTGAATGAATCAAATGCAGATATGGCAGTAGGTTGTACTTATAAATATTTGAATGGAGGCCCAGGATCACCTGCTTTTTTATATGTAAAAAAGGAATTACAACAACAATTATTAAATCCTATTTGGTCTTGGTTTAGTCATAAGAAACCTTTTGATTTTGACTTAAATTATAAGGCTAGTAACTCAATACAAAAATTTGGAATTGGTACGCCTTCTATTTTATCCCTTGCAGCAATAGAGCCTGGATTAGATATATTGCTTGATGCTGGAATTTCAAACTTGAGGGCTAAAAGTGTTCAGCAAAGTACTTTCTTATTAGAATTAATTGAGAATGAATTATTACCTCTAGGTTTTACAATCGCTTCACCAATAGAAGCAGAATTAAGAGGTTCTCATATTTCAATTCAGCATGCTGAAGGGTATCGAATCAATAGAGCAATGATAGCTCCGAAGGACGATTCAAAAATAATTATCCCAGATTTTAGACCTCCAAACAATATTAGACTTGGTATTGCTCCTCTTTATAACTCATTCACAGAATTATGTGAAACAATTGAGAGAATTAAAAATATTGTTTTAACTAAAGAATATGAAAATTTCGGGTTAGAAAAATTAGAAGTAACCTAGAATTTTGAAATGAATAAAATTACCTAGAAGCTGCTGCTGCTTCTGCGCATCTTTCGCCATCCATAGCTGCAGAAACAATACCTCCAGCATAACCTCCTCCTTCACCACAAGGAAATAAACCCTTTATTTCAGGGTGCTCTAACCCTTCATTTCTTGGAATTTTCACTGGAGAAGATGTTCTGGATTCAACACCAATTACATTGGCATCATTCGTATAATAACCTCTCATTTTTCTTCCGAAGGATTCAAAACCGACTCTTAATCGTTGACCAATTAAATTTGGAAGTAAGCTATGTAAAGGAGCAGATTTTAAGCCTGGCTGGTATGATGTTGTATTTAAATTTGCAGATAGTTTTCCTTCAACAAAATCTGTCAATCGTTGTGCCGGTGCAGTTTGAGTTTCACCACCTGCTTTAAAAGCCATTTTTTCCAAATCCTTTTGGAACTCTAAACCTTTCAACGCACCAAAATGGTTGTATTTAGGAATATCTTTTTCAACATTAATTTCAACCACTATCCCCGAATTGGCAAACTTACTATTTCTTTTTGATGGTGACATACCATTTACAACCACTTCTCCTTTGGCAGTTGCTGCAGGAACTATAAATCCACCAGGGCACATACAAAAAGAATATACACCTCTATTTTTTACCTGCTGAACTAAACTATAGGAGGCGGCTGGCAATAACTCGTTTCGCTCTCCATTGCAATGATATTGGATAGAATCTATAATTTGTTGTGGATGTTCTACTCTAACACCCATGGCAAATGATTTTTCTTCTAGTCTAATATTTTTTCTATTTAGTAAATAGTAAATATCTCTTGCAGAATGACCTGTAGCTAATATAACACTATCAGCAGCCATTTCTATATTGTTTTGTAATTGAATACCTTTTATTTTATGATCTTTAATAATAAAGTCTACTACTCTACTTTCAAAATGAATCTCGCCGCCAAACTTTAATATGGTTTCTCTAATATTTTTTACAACTTTAGGTAATTTATTAGTTCCTATATGAGGATGTGCATCTACCAAAATTTGCTCTGTGGCACCATGAAAAACCAAATTTTCAAATATTTTACGAACATCACCACGTTTTAAACTGCGTGTATATAATTTACCATCTGAATAGGTACCCGCACCACCTTCACCAAAACAATAGTTAGAATCATTATCTACAACATGAAACTGATTGATAGCTCGTAAATCTCTCCTTCTATCTTTTACATTTTTTCCTCTCTCTAAAACAACAGGCTTAAAACCTAGTTCAATACAACGCAATGCAGCATACATTCCTGCGGGTCCAAAGCCA
Organism: Lutibacter sp.; assembly: GCF_013041805.1. Classification (GTDB taxonomy): domain Bacteria; phylum Bacteroidota; class Bacteroidia; order Flavobacteriales; family Flavobacteriaceae; genus Lutibacter. The sequence goes on along the minus strand of NZ_JABDRI010000043.1, from coordinate 30,031 downwards.
ATAATGTGAATTTCTTTAGCCGAAGAAACATCTTTATAATCAAAAGTATAAGCAGAAGTGTCTGGTAATTTTTCTTGAATATAAACAGCAATTTTATAATTAAAAATAATTTGAGGTTTTCTTGCGTCAATAGACTTTCTCAAAACTTTTATTGCAGTAATTTCATTTATTGAAATGCCTAAGAGCTTTGAAGCCTCTTTTTGTAAAATATTATTTTCTTCAACTTCTTGAAGCTTTATTCGTAATTGAATTTCTGAAACCATATTTGCAAAACTACTTAAATTTTTAGTACACAATCCCAAATAGCAGAAACTAATTTTTAGGTTAACTAATTGAGTTTATTATAAATATTCATAATAACATTTACTTTTATTTAACAAAATTATCAGTAATAATTAGTATAATTGCATATGCTAAAAAACATACTTTATATTGCTTTATTATTGATTAGTATTAAAGCATTTTCGCAAGAGCCTAAAGTTAATGATACCATAAAAAATATTGATTTAGCTATATTTTTAAGAGGTCAAGTGGTTAGTAATGCGGATAACACTCCTTTAAAAGGAGCAAATTTATTCAATTTAAATTCTGTTGTAGGTACCATTTCTAATGATGAGGGCAAGTTTGAATTAGCAACAAGAGTTAACGATACTATTTATATATCATATGTAGGTTTTCAATCAATTAAATTAAAAATTACAAACGATTTATTAAAAGGAAATGAATTAGTGATTGAATTAAATGAACGAGTTGAAGAATTAGAAGAAATTGTTGTTAAATCTCATAAGCTTATTGGTGTGCTTGAAATTGACGCAAAAAATGTACCTGTAGATAAATATTCAAGGATTCATATTGTTGGTTTACAACAAACCTATGAAGTTGGAACACGTGCCCGAAGAGACTATACCTCTCCAATAGATGCCTTATTTAAACCTATTGATTTTGTTTATAATATGTTTGGAAAAAAACCACAACAATTAAAAAAACTGAAAAAATTACGTAATGAGGATAATTTACGTAAAATGTTAGAAGGTAAATTTAATAGAGAATTGATGATGGAGTATTTAGATTTAAATGCTCAAGAATTAACTGAATTATTGAATGAATGTAATTATTCAGATTATTTTATTAAAACGGCGAGTGATTTGCAACTAATTGAAGCTATCTTATTGTGTTATGAAAATCATAAGGCAATAAAAAAAGGAAGTACAATTAGAGATTAGATTTTTTGCATAAAAAAAGGCAACTAGAATTAGTTGCCTTTTTTTATGTTTATTATTTTAGTTTTATTGGTTTCCAAGAATTAAAGGTAAACCATCTTTTGAACTACCCACTATAACAACTTTACTATTTGGTGATTTTGCTAGCTCTAAAGTAGCTTCAATTCCTTTATCTCGTAAAATTTTATCAGTTAAAGAGGCACTTAAGATTCTGTTTGCATCAGCTTTACCTTGTGCTTCAATAATTTGCTTCTCAGCTTCTTTTGCTGCTGTAACTAATCTAAATTCATATTCTAAAGATTCTTGTTCTTGCTTCAATTTACGCTCAATAGCATCTTTAATTGTTGATGGTAAAGTTACATCTCTTACCAAGAGTTCATTCAACTGAATATACTGATTTTCAAGAATTTTTTTCGTTTCATCAAAAATTTCACTTTGAATTACATCTCGTTTACTTGCATATAGTTGCTCTGGTGTATACCTACCAACAACACTACGAGCAGCTGATCTTAAAGCAGGCTTAATAACCCTTTCTAAATAATTTTCACCTATTTCTTGATGTAATTTTCCTAATTCATTAGATTTTGGTAAATACCAAGCTGAAGTTTCTAAAATAATATCTAATCCATTTGATGAAAGTACTTTCATTTTTTCAAATAATTCTTGTTGACGTACTTCATATACGTAGACTATATTCCACGGTGCTACAATGTGAAAACCTTCACCTAAAGGTGGCTCATCTACTACTACACCACCATCAAAGCGTTTCCATAAAACACCCGCTTCACCAGCGTCAATAGTTACTGTAGATTTTGATAAAAATATGATTAAGATAATACCAGCAAAAATCAGAGGCATTAAAGATTTTGGTAATTGTAATTGTCCATTGTTCGCCATTATTTTTTGTTTTTTATGTTTGTACAAAAATACAAAACAGAATCCATAGTAATGGGTTTAATTTAATTTTAAGTTTAATTTAACAAAAATTATTCTAGAGGCAGAAAAGCTCCTTTAATAAGAATTTCCTTATTATTTACATCTAAATTTAGAACTTCAGCCCACTCTTCATTTTTAGCTCCAATAGATATTTTTACTTTTTCAAATTCATATGAATTCTCATTTTTACTTCTTAGAACTAATACATAATAGTTTGTATCCTCTTCAAGAAGACTGCTAATTGGCAAAGCAGGTTTCTGGTAAGAATCTGTAATAATTTCGGCTTCTACAAACATTCCAACTAAAAAAGGTTCATTTTCATTCTCTAAATGGCCGTGTACCCTCACTGTTCGGTTTTCATCAATTGATTTACCAACTAAATGAACTTCTGCATTAAAACTTTTTGATGATGATTCTGGAATATTGAACATAATTTTTTGTCCTTCAGCTACTTTTAAGATATCCTTCTCAAATACGATCAACTCTAAATGTTTATGATTGTCATTTATAATTTCTATTAAAACTTCCGAAGAATTTTTAAACTCACCTAAACTCGCATAAACATTTGAAACACTTCCAGCTATTGGAGCATAAATTGAAATTGTAGATGTTATTTTCCCTTGTTTTACATTTAGTGGATCAATATTCATTAAACGTAATTTTTGCTCTAAACCATTGTAAATAGCTTGAGCACTGTTATAGTCACTTTCCGCTTTTAAATAATTTTTTTGTGAAGTTATTTTTTCTTCAAAAAGTGTTTTCTGACGGCTATTTTCAGATTTTAAATAGTTTAATTTTTCATAAATCTCTAAATATTCTTGTTGAATTTGAATAAAATCTGGATTTTCCATGGTAAGTAATAACTGCCCCTTTTTTACAGAATCTCCAATTAATAACGATGATTTTTTTATATAACCACCCATAATTGCAGTAACTTTCGCTCTATTTGCAGGCGGCACATCAATGTAGCCATTTGTTTTAATTCCTTCTGAAAATAATTGAGAAGAGATTGTACCTAATTCCATGTTGGAATTTTTAAATTGAGTTGAAGTAATTTCAATAAGGTTGTTGTTTTCCTCAACAACTTCAATTTCCTTTTCTGAGGTTTTTGAAGTATCACACGAAGAAATAACGCCAATAATTAGTAAAAGTATTGTACTTTTTAATATATAAGTTTTCATATGTTATAGGTTTAAATAATTTAGTTCCAATGCAATTTGATTGTAACTATTAATATTTTTTAAATGATTTATTTTTAGTTGATTAGAAGTTTCAATACTTTGAATGTATTGAAAAAAGTCAATTTCTCCATTTTTGTAACTAAGTGTAGCTGTTTTTAAAATTTCTATAGCTAAATTTTCACCACTATTTTCATAGTAATTTAATTGTAATTCAATTTTATGAAGCTCTTCTAAAAGACTTTTATTTTTAGAATTTAATTTTTGACTCGTATCAAGTATTAATTCATTTGCAATGTCTTCTTCAATTTTTAAAGCTCCAATCTTTGAAGCTTTACCAAAAAAGAATATTGGAATTGAAATTCCAGCTTGAAAACTATTTACAGAAACATTAGATGTCATATCTTTACTATTAAAGAAATTAATGTTTAAATCGGGTAATAATTGTTGGTTTTCAACTCCTTTTTGAGCTTTCACTAATTTGCTATTTTCTAAATAGTATCTATTAATTAAATGGTTTTCAATTGGAAATGAATTTATTTCAATTTTCGAGAAATCTGGATGTAATACCTTAAGATTATTATTTGTCTGGAGCAATAAACCTAGGACTTCATTTGCAATATTAATATCGTTTTGAAGCTGCTCTAATTCTATATTAAATTGTTTATGCTTAGATTGAGAAGTAATCATTTCCAAATAATTAGATTCGCCGAGTTCAAATTTTCGTTGTGCTGCATTTGAAAAATTTTCGTATAAACTATCTATAGTAGCTAAATGTACCTTCTTCTTATTTAAGTAAACAACTGTATAAAATGCTTTTGAAACCTCTTTAATTAAATTATCTTTTGCTAAATCGTAATTTAACGTTGTTAAATTTGAGTTAATCTCATTCACTTTTTTCTTAGCAAAATATATGGTTGGAAATTCTATTGTTTGCTCAATACCATAAGTTTCAAATGGTTTACCATCAATACCTAAATTTGTATTATCGTGCATATAATATAAACTTGTTTTGTCTACATCAAAAGCACTTTTAATTAATTTAGTATCTCTATCAACTTTCAATTTTTGAATAAGTAACTGCTTATTATTTTTAATAGCCATTGAAATGGCATCATCAATTGTGATTGTTTTTTCTTGAGAAAAGCTAATAGCAGGTAACAACAAAATTAAAATGATAACAGTGGATTTAAATGTTCTCTTTCGCTTTATTTTAAATTCCTTAGTATCAAAAATTGAATATAAAACTGGTAAAACAACGAGCGTTAAAATTGTTGCTGTTACTAAACCACCAATAACTACAGTAGCAAGAGGTCTTTGAACTTCTGCCCCTGCATTTGTAGAAATTGCCATCGGTAAAAAACCTAGAGCAGCAGCAGCAGCGGTTAATATAACCGGTCTTAAACGCTCTTTAGTTCCTAATAAAATTCGATCATATACATTGTCCATACCTCGTTCTTTTAATTCTTTTAAATGTTCTATAAGTACAATACCATTTAAAACGGCGATACCAAAAAGGGCTATAAATCCAACACCTGCTGAAATACTAAAAGGCAAATCTCTCATCCATAAAAATAATACTCCACCAACAGCAGATAATGGAATTGCTGAAAATACCATTAAAGCTTCTTTAATGGATTTAAATGCGAAGTGTAAAAGAATAAAAATTAAAAGCAACGCAATTGGAACTGCTACTTTTAAACGTGCTTTTGCACTGTTTAAGTTTTCAAACTGTCCACCATAAGAAACAGTATATCCAACAGGTAATTTTACTTGCTCTTCAATAATACTTTGGACATCTTTTACCACGGATTCCATATCCCTGTTTCTAACATTTACACCTATTACAATTCGTCTTTTGGTATCATCTCTTGAAATTTTCGCAGGACCCTTTGAATATTCAATTTTTGCTACTTCATTCAAAGGAATTTTGTTTCCTGAAGGAGCATCTACATATAAATTCCGAAGATTATCAATATTTTTTCTAAACTCCGGCTGTAACCTTACAACCAAATCAAATCTTCTTTCACCTTCAAAAACATTTCCTAACGTTTGTCCAGCGAAAGCCATAGAAACTATTTGATTCAGTTCTTGAATATTTAATCCATAACGAGCTACTTTTTTTCTATTATAAGTAACTGTCATTTGAGGTAATCCATCAATTTTCTCAACAATGATGTCTGCAGCGCCTTCCACATCTGCTATTTTAGACTTTATTTCATCGGCTTTTTTAGCTAAAATTTCTAAGTCGTCACCAAATATTTTAATAGCTACATCAGCTCTTACACCTGTTATTAGTTCATTAAAACGCATTTCGATAGGTTGTGTAAATTCAAAGTCAATTCCCGGAATAATAGATAATTTTTCTTTAAACTTATCAGCTAATTCATCTTTTGAGTCTGCCGAAACCCATTCTCCTTTCGGTTTTAGTTTAATAATAACATCACTTTCTTCCATTGACATGGGATCAGTCGGAACTTCAGCAGCACCAATACGTGAAACAACTTGGTCAACCTCAGGGAAATTATCTAGTAAAATTTGTTCAATTTGTGTCGTAATTTCTGTAGTTTTTGTTAATGATGTTCCTGTTTTTAAAACGGGCTGAATCACAAAATCACCTTCATCTAGCGTTGGTATAAACTCACCACCCATTCTACTAAATAAAATAGCGGTTCCAATTAGTAATGCAACAGAGGCAGAAATAACAATTTTTTTATGGTTTAATGCCCATTTTATTGTTGGTTCATACAAGCTTAAAAAGAAATCCATTAAGCGCTTTGAAATATTATTTTTAGTAACTTTTTCAGGTTTTAAAAATATCGATGCAATTACAGGAACATACGTAAAACATAAAAACATAGCTCCAATTAAAGCAAAACTAAATGCCATCGCCATAGGCTTAAACATTTTCCCTTCAACACCACTTAATGATAGAATAGGAATAAAAACAATCAATATAATTAACTGACCAAAAACGGCGGAAGTCATCATTTTTGAACTACTTTCATAAGTAATTTCATCAATAGTATCTTGCCGATCACTTTTTGATAATTGTTGTAACTGGGCACTATTACTTGTAATTTTAAAGGCTATGAATTCAACAATAATTACGGCACCGTCTATTATAATACCAAAATCAATTGCACCTAAACTCATTAAATTGGCGTCAACACCAAAAATGTACATCATAGATAATGTAAATAGCAATGATAAAGGAATTACGGAAGCTACTACTAAACCAGACCTAAAACTTCCTAAAAGCAAAATAACCACAAAAATTACAATGATAACACCTAAAATTAAATTTTCAGCAATGGTAAAAGTGGTTTTACCAATTAATTCACTTCGCTCTAAAAATCCATTAATAAAAACGCCTTCTGGTAATGTTTTTTGAATTTCCTCAACTCGCTCTTTAACCGCTTCTATTACTTTATTTGAATCACCATCTTTTAGCATCATTATTTGCCCAAGTACCTTCTCTCCTTCTCCATTTCCGGTAATTGCACCAAACCTATTTGCAAAACCAAAATTTACTTCTGCAACATCTTTTATCAAAACAGGAATTCCTTCAATATTTTTGATGACTATATTTTTAATGTCGTCAATAGATTTAATCATTCCTTCGCCTCTAACAAAGTAACTTTCGTTTGTCTTTTCAATATAGCCACCACCTGCAACGCTATTATTTTTTTCAAGCGCATCAATAATTTGTGTGGCTTGAATATTCATAGATTTTAGTTTTTCAGGATTTATAGCAACTTCATATTGCTTTAAAAATCCTCCCCAGGTATTTACTTCTACAACACCTGGAATCCCTGATAATTGACGTTTCACAACCCAATCTTGAAGTGTTCTCAATTCCATAGGAGAATATTTATCTTTAAATCCAGGCTTGGTATCTAAAATATATTGATAAATTTCACCTAAACCTGTAGTGATTGGACCCATTTCTGGTGTTCCAAATCCTTCAGGAATTTTTTCTGCAGCAGTTTTTATTTTTTCTGCAATTAATTGTCGTGGTAAATAAGTTCCTATTGCATCATCGAAGACAATAGTTACTACCGATAGTCCAAATTTAGAAATAGATCTAATTTCTTGAACCCCTGGTAAATTAGCCATTTCTAATTCCACAGGATAGGTAATGAATTGTTCTACATCTTGAGTTGATAAATTTCTAGAAGTAGTAATTACTTGTACTTGATTATTTGTAATGTCTGGAACAGCTCCAATTGGAATTTGAGTAAGGGAAAATAATCCGAAACCTAAAATAGCAGCTGTAATTAATAAAATGATAAGTTTATTTTCAATACTTATCTGAATGATTTTTTTTAACATAAAATATTAGTTATAAATGTATATAATTGATAAACAAATAAATGCTCATCAAATTTAACGATAAAAATAAATAGACTATGTTACTTTTGTGGAGGCTGTAAAAGATTATTTACATATAAAGTTGTCGAAGGTTCTGTATAAGCAAACTTATTTTCTTTGAAAGTTAATTCTTTAAATGAAATAACAATATCTTGAGAATAAAATGTATACAGATGTTGAAAATGAGATTCTAAATGCTTATGCTTAAAAGGTAGTTCTTTATGCTCTTTATGCTCATTTTTATGAGATCTTGCTTCACTTCCATAATGCTTTGTTATGAAATCAGAAAAATTATCACCACTTTCAGCATGAGAAATAAGATGTTCTACAAGAGTTGGCATTCTACTAAAATCAGTTATTTCAAAGCTGAAACTTTGAAATAGTATAGTACTTGATAATATGATAACTAAAAATTTTTGCAACTCTAAGGGTATTATAAAACCTTGTAAAGATTGAAATTTTAAATGAATATAATAGATGTCGTGTCATAAGATTTATTGATTTAATTATAATCAAATCTTATATTGTATTTCCTCTTTCATTAAATTTTACCAAAATACTTGCGTAAAAACCACTCTAAACTTAACGAAAGTATAATAATCCCTAACAACCATTTCCAATGAATTAAAGGCGTTTTAATAATTTTAGATTGTTGAATACTTTTGAAGCGTTGATCATTTATTAATTTTGATAATAGATCTTGTTCTTGGTTAGCATAATAAATAGCACCATTTGTTTTAGATGAAATTGATTTCAAGGCTATGTCATTCGAATTTGAAAATTGCTGTTCTACTTCAAAAGAAAGTATTTTAAAGTTTCCTTTAAGGTTTAAATTTTGATTTTCTACATCAATAATATAACTATATTCTCCTGGTGGAATTTCAGATAATTCGACAAAAAACCGATTGTTATGTACAGAAAATGGAACTTTCTTTATAAAATTATCAGCTGTATTTGATATGGTTAGGAAAAGCTTTGCACGCGTATTAAAATTAAAATTATCATCTAAATAGCTCGCTGAAATTTGTATAATTTCATTTGCAAAATAAATGTGATTCACATTAGCTTTTAAGCGTTTATTTTTTTGAATAGAAGTTAAATATTGAATTAAATTAGAAATAAAATTATCAAAATTTTCAAATGTTTTTGTCGAATTAAAACTATTCATTCGCCAACGCCAAGAGTTTTCCCCCAATAAAATTGCAGCTCTTTGGTTTGAGTTTTCAATGGTTACTAAGAGTGGTTTTTCTGTTTCAATAGTTCCAATTCGTTTGTATAATAAAATATTAATAGGTGATGAAAATGAAACCTCTCCAAAACCATCTTCCAAAGGTGCAAAATCAGAAAAACCGATATCATTATTTAAATAACTAGCGTAATTTGGATTGTAAATTGGGAAGTAACTTTCAGTTTGTGTAGTTATTCTTTTTGAAAAATTAAGCTTCAAGCTATTTAAAAAGTTCCAATCAGTTTGAACTCCTGATACTATAAAGTAATTCAATTTACTTTTATCAATTTCTGTAAATATAGTTTTAAAATTTTCAGTAGGTTGATATAAAATAACTAATTGATAATTTTTAAAATCTCCATTAAAATCAGTAACATTACTAATTGTTACAGACCGTTGCTGATTGCTTTCAATTGACTTTTTTAACATCCCTAAATCAGGATGAATTATCGAACTTAGAATTAAAATTTTTAATTTTTCTTCTACTACATTAATGCTGAAATTTTTTGTGTTATTTATGGTGTTTTTTTCATTATTTAATTCTTCAATGCTAGCAGTATAATACTGTATTCCTTCGGTATCTGATAATAACATCGGTGAAGCAATAGTCACATTTTCCGAACTAGAAAAATCATATACTTGATTAAATATTATCTTATTTCTATGATAAATAGTTAATCTTTTTGAAACCTGTTTTTTACCCGTATAATTAATAAAAATTTCAACTGGAAACTTATTTTTGATTTGCGCAAATTTATTTATATTTAATTGTGAAATTTTGATATCCTCTAATACCATTGTATCTCCAACTATAAAAGGAAATACAGGGCTTTTATAATTCACAAATTCAACATTATTTCCAATAGTTTGATTTCCATCCGAAATAAAAACTAGAGGAGCTACGCTTGGATCAAATAATTTATCAAATTCTTTGAATGGTAGTGATAAATTGGTTTGATGCTCACTAAAACTTAAGGAGTCCAATGTTGATAATGAACTTCCTAACGCATAATAACTAACTAAATATTTATTATTTAGTTCTTTATTCTTTTTAAATAAATTCACTAAATTTTGAACTGTGGAATCTTGTGAACTATATTTAATAGATGTTGAATTATCAACTACTACAACTAAATTAGGTTTTATAATTTCTATTTTATTTTTGTTTAAAGATGGATTTATGATTAAAATAAAAATTAAAAACAGACTAATAAAACGCAAAGAAGAAAGTAAATATTTTAATTTACTTTCTTCTTTATTTTGATATGTATATTGAAAAACAGCAATAAAAAAAGCTGCAAAAACTGCTAATATTATAAATATTAATGTGGCTGTTTCCAATATGTACAATTTAAGTTAACATTCCGCCATCAACACTTAATGTTTGTCCTGTTATATACGAACTCATATCTGACGCTAAAAACACACATGCATTGGCAACATCTTCAGGAGTCCCACCTCTTTTTAGAGGAATTGAATTTCTCCATTCTTTAACTGTTTCCTCGGCTAAACTAGCAGTCATTTCAGTTTCAATAAAACCAGGAGCAATTACATTACTTCTTATATTTCTTGAGCCTAACTCTAAAGCAACAGATTTAGAAAAACCAATGATACCTGCTTTAGAGGCAGCATAATTCGTTTGTCCAGCATTTCCTTTCAATCCAACAACAGAGCTCATATTTATTATTGAACCTGAGCGTTGTTTCATCATAGGTCTAATTACAGCTTTTGTTAAATTGAAAACTGATTTCAAGTTTACTTCAATAACATTATCGAAATCTTCTTCAGATATTCTCATTAATAAGTTATCTTTTGTAATACCTGCATTATTAATTAAAATATCAATCGACCCGAATTCTTTTAAAACGGCCGCAGCCAATTCTTGGGCAGCATCAAATTTAGCAGCGTTAGACTGATATCCTTTGGCCATTACGCCATAAGATTTTAGTTCCTCTTCCAATTCTTTTGCCGCTTCAATAGATGAACTATATGTAAAAGCTACATTTGCTCCTTGTTGGGCAAATTTAATTGCGATTCCTTTTCCTATACCTCTAGTCGCTCCGGTAATTAATGCGGTTTTATTTTCTAAAAGTTTCATAATATACTAGTTCCTTATGTTTAATAATTTACAATGAATCAAATATACACATTTGTATAAAAAAAGCCTCCTTAAAGGAAGCTTTTTACATATATTAATGTTCAATTTTATCCTAAAATTTCAGCAACTTTTTCTCCAATCTTAGCTGGAGACTCAACTACGTGAATTCCATTTTCTCTTAAAATCGCCATTTTTGCTTGGGCAGTATCATCAGCACCACCAACAATAGCACCTGCATGTCCCATAGTTCTTCCCTTTGGAGCAGTTTGCCCAGCAATAAACCCAACCACTGGTTTTTTATTTCCTGTTGCTTTTACCCAACGAGCAGCCTCAGCTTCTAATTGTCCACCAATTTCTCCTATCATAACTATTAAATCGGTTTCATCGTCATTCATTAATAATTCCACAGCTTCTTTTGTTGTAGTTCCAATGATAGGATCTCCACCAATTCCAATAGCTGTTGTAATTCCATATCCCTTTTTAACCACTTGATCGGCAGCTTCATAGGTTAAAGTACCAGATTTAGAAACAACACCAACTCTTCCTTTTTTAAAGATAAAACCTGGCATTATACCAACTTTTGCTTCCTCTGCAGTAATTACACCTGGACAATTCGGTCCAACTAATCTACAATCTTTGTTGTCAATATAAGCTTTTACTTTTACCATATCTGCTACAGGAATTCCTTCAGTAATACATATGATTACTTTAATTCCAGCAGCGGCTGATTCCATAATTGCATCTCCTGCAAATGCCGGAGGTACAAAAATTATCGAAGTGTCTGCTCCTACTTTATCTACGGCGTCTTGAACCGTATTAAAAACAGGTCGATCTAAATGTGTTTGCCCACCTTTTCCTGGTGTTACACCTCCAACAACATTTGTACCATACTCAATCATTTGAGTTGCATGAAATGTACCTTCTCCACCTGTAAAACCTTGAACAATTATTTTTGAATTTTTATTTACTAAAACACTCATTGAAGTATATTTTTAAATTTATGTATTTAAACTTTACAAAAGTAATTTTTTCTAAGTTCTGAATAAAAGAAAAATCACTTTTTTTGCTTTTTAATTAATTGCTTGATTTCTGCCATTTCCTTCATTTTTTTTCTTGCTTCATCTATTGGAGTTCCAAAATATGTTTTCCCTCCCTTTACAGATTTGGTCACTCCTGTTTGTCCTAAAATTACAGCTCCTTTACCTATGGTAATACCACTATTTGTCCCACACTGACCCCATAACGTTACTTCGTCTTCAATAACAACACAACCCGCAATTCCTGTCTGGGATGCAATTAAACATTTTTCACCAACTATGGTATCATGTCCAACTTGAACTTGGTTATCAATTTTGGTTCCTTTTTTAATAGTAGTATTTCCACTTACTCCTCTATCAATTGTACAAAGCGCACCAATGTCTACATTATCTTCAATAATTACAGCACCACCAGATAATAATTTATCATAGCCTTCCTTACGTTTTTTATAATAGAACGCATCCGCACCTAAAATAGTTCCTGCATGAATGGTTACATTATTTCCAATATGGCAATTATCATATATAGATACATTTGGATGAATGACACAGTTATCTCCTATTTTTACATTATTTCCAATAAAAACATTAGGCTGAATAATGGTATTTTTTCCTATTATTGAGGAATTTGAAATTGAAGTATTAGCACTATTAAAAGGATTAAAATGTTTCGTAAGCTTATTAAAATCTGTAAATGGGTCTTTCGAGATTAATAAGGCTTTTCCTTGAGGACATTTTACTTTTTTATTAATTAAAATAACCGAAGCTTTTGATTCTAAAGCTTTATCATAATACTTAGGATGATCAACAAAAACAATGTCACCCGGCTCTACTACGTGAATTTCATTAGATCCTGAAATTGGAAAATTTTCTGGACCAATAAAAGTAGTCCCGATTAATTCAGCAATTTCCTTTAAACTATAAGTGCGAGGAAATTTCATAAATATTACTCTTTAACACGTTCTAAATAAGCTCCTTTGGCTGTGTCTACTTTAATCTTGTCACCTTCATTAATAAATAAAGGTACATTTACACTTGCTCCTGTTTCAACAGTTGCTGGTTTTGTTGCATTTGTTGCTGTATTTCCTTTAACACCAGGTTCTGTATGTGTAATTTCCAAAATAACAGAGGCAGGCATATCTACTGAAAGAGGCATACTATCTTCTGTATTAAAAATAATGGTAACAATCTCACCTTCTTTTAATAAATCTGGTGCATCAAGAGCTTCTTTTTGCAATGCTATTTGATTATAATCATCCGTATTCATAAAATGGTAGGTGTCTCCTTCTGGATATAAAAATTGATATTTTCGAGTTTCAACCCGAATATCCTCTAATTTTCTTCCCGCAGGAAAGGTATTATCTAAAACTTTACCTGTAGATAAACTTTTTAATTTTGTTCTTACAAATGCTGGTCCCTTCCCAGGTTTTACATGTAAAAACTCCACTACTTTAAAAATATCATTATTGTATTTTATACATAAACCATTTCTAATATCTGATGTTGTTGCCATTTTATTATTTAATTTTAATTTTTTGCTAATTATTTAATTGAAGTAATGTAACTTAATTAACTTACAATAAGAATTTTAAAGTTAACTCCCTGTATAGCCCTTCATGATTCCTCTTTGTGAGTTTTTTATAAACAACAAAATTTGATCTCTTTCTTTTGTTGCTTCCATTTCAGCTTCAATTTTTTCTAACGCTTGAGAGGTATTATAATTTTTTTGGTAGAGTAATCTAAAAATATCTTGAATTTCTCTAATTTTTTCTGTTTCAAAACCTCTCCTTCTAAGACCTATTGAATTAATACCTATATAAGACAATGGCTCTTTTCCGGCCTTTGTGAAAGGTGGAACGTCTTTTCTTACTAGTGACCCACCAGAAACCATCGCATGCTCTCCTATATGAATAAATTGATGAACAGCCACTAAACCGCTTAAAATTGCAAAATTTCCTATTGTTACATGACCTGCTACAATTGAACCATTCGCTAGAATACAATTATTCCCAACGATACAATCATGTGCAACGTGAGAAGTCGCCATAATTAAACAGTTATCTCCTATTTGAGTTTTACCTAATGCTTTAGTACCTCTATTAACTGTAACACACTCTCTTATTGTAGTATTATCACCAATAATAGCTAGAGAATCTTCACCATCAAATTTTAAATCTTGTGGAATTGCAGAAATTACAGCACCTGGAAAAATTCTACAATTCTTACCAATTCTTGCGCCTTCCATAATTGTTACATTAGAACCAATCCAAGTTCCCGATCCAATAATAACATCATTATGAATTGTTGTAAAAGGTTCTACGACTACATTAGTTGCTATTTTTGCTCCTGGATGTATATATGCTAAAGGTTGATTCATTATTCAGTAGGTTTTTTTGCAATTTGTGCCATTAATTCAGCTTCTACAACTAATTTTCCATTTGCATAACCACAAGCTTGCATATGGCAAATTCCTCTTCTTATAGGAGTAATTAATTCTGCTCTAAATATTAACGTATCTCCAGGTAGTACTTTTTGTTTAAACTTTACTTTATCCATTTTCATAAAGTAGGTTAAATAATTTTCTGGGTCAGGTACTGAACTTAACACCAATACACCACCACATTGAGCCATTGCTTCAACTTGTAGAACTCCCGGCATTACCGGTGCATCAGGAAAATGACCTACAAAAAAAGGTTCATTCATTGTCACATTTTTCATTCCAACTACGTGTGAATCAGACAATTCTAGAATTCTATCAATTAATAAAAAGGGTGGTCTATGCGGTAGGATACTCATGATTTTATGAATATCCATTAATGGTGGCTGATCTAGATCGTATTTTGGTACGTTATTTCTTTTTTCGTGTTTTATTATTTTTTGTAGTTTTTTTGCAAAAACAGTATTTACCAGATGGCCGGGTTTATTCGCAATTACTTTACCTCTAATTCTAGTACCTACCAGCGCTAAATCACCAATCACGTCAAGTAATTTATGCCTTGCCGCTTCATTCGCCCATCTCAATGTTAAATTATCAAGAATTCCGTTCGCTTTTACCGTTAAATTTTCTTTATTAAAAGCCTTTTTAAGCTTATTCATGGTTTCGTCGGAAATTTCTTTATCCACATAGACTATGGCGTTATTGAGATCTCCACCTTGAATTAAATTATGATCTAAAAGCATTTCTAACTCATGAAGAAAGCTAAATGTTCTAGCATCAGCAATTTCATTTTTAAAATCAGATAATTTATTAAGTGTAGCATTTTGTGTGCCCAATACTTTTGTGCCAAAATCTACCATTGCAGTTATTTGATACTCATCTGATGGCATTAAAATAATTTCACTTCCTGTAACCTCGTCTTTATATGAAATAATATCCTTTACAACATACTCATCTCTTTCGGCCTCTTGCTCAACGATTCCTGCTTTCTCAATGGCTTCAATAAAATGTTTTGACGATCCATCCATAATAGGAGGCTCAGCCGCATTTATCTCAATACATATATTATCTATACCTAAAGCAACAACGGCAGCTAGCACATGTTCTGACGTATTTACAAATACACCTTTCTTTTCTAAATTGGTACCTCTTTGAGTATTAATTACATATTCTGCACTTGCTTCAATAATAGGAGATCCTTCCAAGTCTATTCGAACAAAAGCATATCCGTAGTTTATTGGAGCAGGTTTAAATGTCATTGTAACTTTGTTTCCTGTATGTAAACCAACTCCTGAAAGTGTTACCTCTTTTTTTATTGTTTTTTGTTTACTACTCATTTATTTCTCTTTTAAAGCTATTATTTCTTTTTCTAATTGGTTTATCTTCCCTACTAATTCGGGCAATCTTTTAAAGTATACGTATGATTTATTATAATCTGAATACCCAATAGCTGGAGTTCCTTGTATAACATCATTATCAGCTATATTTCTGGAAATTCCTGATTGCGCTTGGATTCTAACATTATTTCCAATACTAATATGGCCAACTATACCAACTTGTCCTCCTATCATACAATTTTCACCAATTTTGGTTGAACCTGCAATACCTGTTTGGGCTGCAATTACTGTATTTGAACCTATTTCAACATTATGCGCTACTTGAATTTGATTATCTAACTTAACACCTTTCCTTATTATTGTTGATCCTAACGTGGCTCTGTCAATTGTGGTTACCGCTCCAATATCTACAAAATCTTCAATAATAACATTTCCTATTTGAGGTACTTTACTATAAACTCCTTCCTCATTTGGTGCAAAACCAAATCCATCTGCACCAATAATAGCTCCGGCATGTATGGTACAGCTCTTGCCAATAATAGTTTCTGAATATATTTTAGCGCCAGCAAAAATTGTAGTATTGTCTTTAAGTACTACATTATCACCAATATATACATTTGGATAAATTTTTACATTATCTCCAATAATAACATTATTACCAATATATGCAAAAGCTCCCACATACAAATTTTTACCAATTCTTGAAGTCTCACTAACATATGATGGAGTTTCAATTCCTGATTTATTAGATTTTACCTCATCATAAAACGCTAATAGTTTTGAAAATGCTTTATAGGCATCTTCAACTTTTATAAGTGTAGTATTAATTGTACTTTCTGGGATAAAGCTTTTATTTACAATGGTGACTGAAGCCTTTGTAGAATAAATGTACTGTGTGTATTTTGGGTTTGAAAGAAAGGTCAACGATCCGTCTTCACCTTCTTCAATTTTAGATAATTTATAAACTTCAACATTTTTGTCTCCATCTATTTCACCTTCTAAAATTTCCGCTATTTGATTTGCTGTAAACTTCATTAAATGCAAAAGTAATTAAAAAGTTGAATTCTACCTATTTCTTAGGGTAGCATATATAATACTTCGTGACTGGAATTGACAATGCTTGCAAATTTAAGTGGTCTGAAGCCTCTGTAACATCCTTTATTCTTCCGTTCTTATACAAGATTTGAATATTGTTTTTTGTTGCATCATAAGCCTGATTTTCAATTTTACCATGATATACAAAATAATCTAGTTCAGAATCAGTGAATTTAAACTTATCCTTTATCTTTTGTTTAATATCATTTATTTGAGTTGAAGTAAATGGTTCTTTTTGTAGAATTATTTTAGGTAATATTCTATTTATCAAACTTTCTGAAAGTCTTGAAATAACTATATCTTCGTGTGAAATCCATTCTTTAATAGCAGAAAACACATCATAATCGTCTAGTTTTGCGAAAGTTTTTAACGTTTCGTTTGTAAAGTTATCTTCACTAATTTGCCTTTGCAAAAAATATGTAAATGCCTTACTAGCTGGCAATTTCTCACCTAATAACGTCAATTCTTTTGCTCTCTTTAAAATTTTTCCCAATAATTTTTCAGCAACTAATCCTGTTTTGTGCAAATACACCTGCCAATACATTAATCTTCTTGCAACTATAAATTTTTCAACAGAATATATTCCTTTTTCTTCAATAACTAAATTATCATTTTTAACATTAAGCATTGTTATTAATCGTTCAGAGCTAATATTACCCTCGGCAACACCGGTATAAAAACTGTCTCTATTTAAATAATCTAGTCTATCCATGTCAAGCTGACTTGATATTAACTGATACAAAAATTTTCTATGATAATTTTGTGTAAAAATGGTGATTGCTAATGATAATTGTCCATTAAATTCCTCATTCAAGACTTCCATAAACTTTAATGAAATTGCTTCGTGATGAATTCCAGTTACAATACTTTGTTCCAATGCATGCGAAAAAGCACCATGACCAATATCATGTAATAAAATTGCAATACATAAAGCATTCGCCTCTTCATCTGAAATTGCTACTTCTTTTAATCTTAAATTACGAATTGCTTTTTGCATTAAATGCATACTACCAATGGCGTGATGAAATCTCGTATGATGAGCTCCAGGATATACTAAATGAGATAAACCCATTTGTGAAATACGTCTTAAACGCTGAAAATAAGGGTGATCTATTAAATCACAAATTAATGTACTTGGTATTGTAATAAAACCGTAAATTGGATCGTTTAATATTTTAAGTTTGTTCGTTTTTTTTTCGGTCAAAACACTATTTATTTAATAAAGAAATACAAAGATAACAATATATGAATGAGATAAGCATTTTATGGGTTGATGATGAAATAGATATTTTAAAGCCTCATATTCTTTTTCTAGAAAAAAAAGGGTATGCTGTATCAACATGTAATAATGGCGCAGACGCGATTGACATATGTGAGGAAAAGAGCTTTGATATGGTTTTCTTAGATGAAAATATGCCTGGATTAAGTGGTTTAGAAACACTATCAGCTATTAAAAGTAAACACGCAAATTTACCAATTGTGATGATTACCAAAAGTGAAGAAGAGTATATCATGGAAGATGCTATTGGTAATAAAATTGCTGATTATCTTATTAAACCTGTTAATCCACACCAAATTTTATTAAGTTTAAAAAAGAATTTAGATCACTCTAGATTAATTTCTGAAAAGACATCCTCTAATTACCAGCAAGAATTTAGAAAGATTTCAATGGATTTGGCGATGGTGAATTCGTATAAAGAATGGATAGATTTATATAAAAAACTAGTTTACTGGGAGTTAGAATTAGAAAACATTAACGACTCTGGAATGATTGAAATTCTTGAAAGTCAAAAACAAGAAGCTAATTCATTGTTTTATAAGTTTATTAAAAAAAATTATAAAGACTGGATTGGTGATTCTACTGATGCCCCAATATTATCTAATAATTTATTCAAAAAAGTAATCCTACCAGAAATTAATAAATCAAAAGGAACTTTATTGGTAGTTATAGATAATTTGAGATATGATCAATTCTATATAATTGAGCAAACAATTACTAAATACTATAAAAAAGAAGAGGAAATTCCTTATTTCAGTATTTTACCTACAGCCACTCAATATGCCCGAAATTCAATTTTTTCTGGATTAATGCCATTAGAAATGGAACAAAAACACCCAAATCTTTGGAAAAATGATACTGAGGAAGGTGGAAAAAACTTATATGAAGAAGATTTTTTGCAAGCGCAGTTAAAACGTCTTCGTGTTGATATAAAAGCTGAATACTATAAAATTACCAATCTAAAATCGGGTAAGCAGCTTGCTGATAATTTTAATAGTATTAAAGAAAATGATTTAACGGTTATTGTATATAATTTTGTTGATATGCTCTCACATGCCAAAACCGAAATGGAAGTTATTAAAGAGCTTGCGAATGATGATAAGGCCTACCGTTCTTTATCAAATAGTTGGTTTATTAATTCTCCTTTACTTGAGATCATTCAAAAAGCACAAAATTTAGGATTAAAATTAATTATTACAACCGACCACGGAACAATAAATTCTAAGGTTCCTTCAAAAGTTATAGGAGATAAAAACATCAGTTCTAATTTACGCTATAAAACTGGTAGAAGTCTTACCTATGAGGAAAAAGAAGTGTACGCTATTAGAAATCCTAAAGAAATTGGATTACCATCACTTTCAATAAATAGTTCTTTTATTTTTGCAAAAGAAGATTACTTTTTTGCCTACCCAAATAATTTCAATCATTTTGTAAAATATTATAAAAATACCTACCAACATGGAGGTGTTTCATTAGAGGAAATGATAATTCCTTGTGCTATATTTGTACCTAAATAAGTTACATATTTTATGGTCAAAAATTACTCACTTCAACAATTACCTGAAATCGCCAAAGAGGTAGCAGAGCTTGCACAACATAATATATTACTTTTTTATGGAGAAATGGGAGTTGGTAAAACAACACTTATTAAAGAAATTTTGAAGCTGTTAGGTGTTAAAGATAACGTTAGTTCCCCTACTTTTTCTTTAGTGAATGAATATCAAACCAACGATAATAAAATAATATACCATTTTGACTTTTATAGAATTAAAAATGAAGAAGAAGCCATGGATATGGGAATTGAAGAATATTTTTATAGTGATAGTTTGTGTTTGATAGAATGGCCAAACAAAGTTGAAAATTTATTACCTTTAAAAACTGTTAGCATTAAGATAACATTAGAAAATAATCAACAACGAACTATAGCAATTAAAAATAATGAGTAAAAAAGCTACTTCTCCTTTTAGTAAACAAGAACTGCTCCCTCAAGAAGAAACCTTAGAAGTATATAAGCAAAAAGGTGAACTTGTTATTGGGATTCCAAAAGAAACCCATTATCAAGAAAAACGTGTTTGTCTTACACCTGATGCAGTTGGAGCTTTAACAGTTCAAGGTCATAAATTTATTATTGAAACTGGCGCTGGTGAAGGAGCTAATTACTCAGATAATGAATACTCTGAAGCTGGCGCAAAAATCTCTTATGATACTAAAGAAGTTTTTGGGTGTAACATCATATTAAAAGTTGAGCCCCCTTCATTAGATGAAATAGAACTAATAAACCCTCAAAGTATTTTATTTTCAGCATTACAATTAAAAACACAAACTAAAAAATATTTTGAAGCCTTGGCTAGTAAACGAATTACTGCGGTGGCTTTTGATTATATTAAAGATGAACAAGGCGTTTATACCATTGTAAAATCGTTGAGTGAAATTGCAGGTACAGCTTCTATTTTGATTGCTTCAGAAATTATGAGTAATGATAATGAAGGAAATGGTTTATTGCTTGGAAATATTAGTGGTGTTCCTCCAACTGAAGTTGTAATTTTAGGTGCCGGTACAGTTGGGGAATTTGCAGCTAGATCAGCAATTGGATTAGGAGCTAATGTTAAAGTTTTTGATAATTCAATTACTAAATTAAGATGTTTACAGCAAAATTTAGGTAGAGCCATTTATACGTCAACAATACAAACTAAAACTTTACAAAAAGCTTTAATGAGATGTGATGTTGCAATTGGAGCTTTAAGGGGTAAATCGCGTTCACCTGTTATTGTAACAGAAGAAATGGTAGAACAAATGAAAGATGGTTCTGTAATAGTTGATGTTAGTATTGATAGAGGTGGCTGTTTTGACACTTCTGAAATTACATCACACAAAAAACCCACGTTTACAAAACATGGAGTTATTCACTATTGTGTTCCAAATATCCCTTCTAGATTTGCAAGAACTGCCTCAGTATCAATAAGTAATATATTTTCGCCTTATTTATTAAGTATTGCTGAAGAAGGTGGATTTGAAAATGCTGCACGATTAGACAGAAGTTTGCAAAAAGGGATGTACTTTTACCACGGTATTTTAACCAACAGAACTGTTGCTGATTGGTTTAACATACCTTTTAGAGATATTAACTTATTGTTTTTGTAAAATGACTTTTAAACAACGTTTACCCTATTTTTTAGGTGGATTAACCATAGGAATTATAATAGTTACTTTCTTTTTAGGAAAGAAAAATACGACTTTTGATTATGGACCCAATGCAAGAGTTTTAAAAAATATTCGAGTAAAAAAGCGTGAATTTTCGTTTGAAGCATTAGCCTTAATCAATTCAAAAAAAATAGATACGGCTACTATTTCAGCACTTCTCAAGACAGGAGATGTTGATTTAAAAAATAAAGTAAAGCTAGATTCTTGCTTTTATGAATATGAAATTCATGGAGAAGACGATTTAAAAGGTATTACTTTAACTGTTGTGAACTGCGATTCAACAGCTATTGTTAAAAATATTACGATGAAGTAGCAATTTCAGAGTAATAATATTCCTTAATTTTTTTAATGCTTTTAATTGATTTTTGAAGCCATACCAAATACAATTCATTTTTTTCTATTTCTGATAATTGCCAGTTTACATCAGATTTTTTTAATCTTTCATTCATACTTTGCAAAATAATGGCAGCGGCAACAGAAATATTTAAACTTTCTGTAAAACCAACCATAGGAATTTTTAAATAACCATCTGCATTTTCCATGACATCTTTAGACAGCCCTTCCTTTTCAACTCCAAAAAAGAAAGCAGCCTTTTGTGAAATATCAAAATCTTGTAAAACACAAGAATCATTATGAGGTGTTGTTGCAATAATTTGATACCCTTTACTTCGCAAATTATCAATGCAGGCCAAGGTATTGTTAGTGTCCTTTTCTTTAAATAGGTTAAAATCTAACCATTTTTGAGCACCTTTCGCAACTTGATTTGAAGCATAAAATTTATATTTATTTTGAATTACATGAACATCTTGTATTCCAAATATTTCACAACTTCTAACAACAGCACTGGCATTGTGTGGCTGATAAATATCTTCTATCGCAACAGTAAAGTGTCTTGTGCGTTCATCCAATACTTTTTTAAATAAACCTTTTCTTTTATCAGTTACAAACTGTTCTAAATATTCTATATATTTATAATCAACCATTCAAAATATCTTTCTTCAAATATAAAATTTTACTTTTGAATAAATTATCAATATGAAAAAAATAGTAGTTCTAACTGGTGCAGGTATGAGCGCAGAAAGTGGTTTAAAAACTTTTAGAGATGCAAATGGCTTATGGGAAGGCCATGATATTATGGAGGTAGCCTCGCCAATAGGTTGGGAAAAAGATAAAAATCTAGTATTAGATTTTTATAATAAAAGAAGAACTCAGTTACTTCAAGTCTCTCCAAATACAGGACATAAGGCTTTGGTAGAATTAGAACAGTATTTTGATGTTACAATAGTAACCCAAAATGTAGATGACCTTCATGAAAGAGCTGGTAGTAAACACATACTTCATTTACACGGTGAATTACTAAAAGTTAGAAGTACAAAAAATGAACAATTGATTTATGATTGGAAAAAAGATTTAATAGTTGGTGATTTTTGTGAAGAAAATCATCAACTAAGACCGCATATTGTTTGGTATGGTGAAGAAGTTCCTATGTTAGATAAAGCAATCAAATACACTGCTACTGCAGATATTCTTATTATAATTGGTACTTCTATGCAAGTATATCCTGCTGCAAGTTTAGTACATTTTGTAAAACCTAAGACTCCTATTTATTTTATAGATCCGAATCCTTCTATTGCTCCAAATCAATACAATAATTTACGAATTATACCTGAAAAAGCTTCTACAGGAGTTCTTAAAATAGTTAAAGAATTAATTTACTAAAAGTTTGAAATAGTTCTCCTTTTGAAAGTTGACTACCCATTTCAATTAACTGAAAAATTTCTTGGTTTCGTTCGTTCGTATATTTTTTAACTGCTTTAAAATACTCGATACTATCATCTAATGGGTTCTTTAAAAACCAGTTAAAATCAGTTGTATTTAAAAAGCTCTTTGAGTTATCATTCCATTTTATATAAATTCGTATGATTTCTTTCGAATTACATTTAAATAAATTGATATCATTTTTCGAAATATGCTCTAAATAGGTTGCCTTTGTTAATACATCTTCCCAAACAACATCACTAAAAATATTCATTTCTTCTTCAGCCATTTTCGGGTTTGCTTCTTTAATTGTTCTCCATTCTGTGGCATCTATTTGCTGCGTGGCTAAAAATTTAGCAAATTCATCATGTAATTCTAAAAATTGTTCCTTTGTTAACTGTCTATATTTCATAATAATACAAATAAAAAAGCCGCCCAATTTGGGCGGCTCAAATATACTAAAAATTAACACTTAGAAAGAATAACGCAATCCAAATTGTGCTTGCCATCTAGACAATAAACTTGAATCATATACAAATGATTCTTGTAAATCTGGACTAAATGTATAGGTAGGAGTTCCAGTACCATCAACATTAACACCAATAGGTTGAACAGCATCAGGTTGTTGTACCAATCCCCAATCTGAATTTATTAAATTTCCGAAATTTAAAATATCTATAGTGAATTGTAATGAATTTGTTTCAGATAATTTTAATTCCTGAATTATTTTCACATCCCATTTACCTCTCCAAGGCGCTAAAGCTCCGTAACGCTCAGCATAGTTACCTCTCCTACTGCTTAAATAATTATCTTGTTGTATGAATTGTTCTAAAGCCTCAGCTTGCCCAGCACCAGAGAATTGCATTGAACCAATTTCAGTTGACGTAGGAATATAAATCAAATCATTTAAATTAGACCCGTCTCCATTGATATCTCCTGCGTATGTATAATTAAATCTGCCACCCTGCGCATATTCAATAAAAGTAGAAACTGTACTTTCCCATTTATTATTAGTTCCATAAGCCCAAGTTTTTGAGGCAACACCTATAAATCTATGAGTATCTCCGTATTTAGAATATGCTAATGTTGCATCATTTGCATTTCCAAGTGTTGGATTAAATGCAAATGCATCACCTGTAATTTCTGCTTCAATTGAATTTACATCTTTTGAATCTAAGAAGTTATAAGCACCCATTAGATACAATCCGTTATCAAATGACTTTTGCGCTTTGAACGATGCATTAAAGATTCTTCCTTTATCTGAATTCGTAAAAACATAGGCTGCATTTCCAATATCAGAACCTGTATAAACAGGTCTATTATCAACGCCTTGCAAAACTCCAGTCGGTACACTTAACCCCCAATTTTGAACATGAGCACCATTTACATCTTTAGTATATGATAAATCTGTAGTTAGAATTGTTCCATCTTCTAATTTATAATCTAATCCTAAACTATTTCTCCAAACCTGTGGAAATTTAAAATCAGGATCAACAACTTGGTAAAACCATACATTAGGATTCGCAATTTGGTTTCCTAACCAAACAAATGGAAAACGTCCAGTAAATAATCCTGTTCCTCCTCGTAATTGAACCGTTTTATCCCCTTTTACATCCCAATTAAATCCAAGTCTTGGTGAAATTAAGAAATCATTATTAGGCATTTTTGTTGAATCGAAAAATACTGTTTCACCTGTTGATGGATCAGTATAAGGTACATCTGGCGCGTAAAAATTGCCTGGGAAATCAATTACATCTTGTGCTTTTTTACTTGAATTAAAAAATAATGGTTTATCAAAACGAACACCATATGAAAGTTTAAAATTATCGTTCACATTCCATTCGTCTTGTGCATAAAATGCTAGTTGGCCTACATTAGTTTCGGCTAAAGCCCAAGAGTTATTTGCATTATTTGTATCAAAAATATTTTCAGCATTTGCCAAAGCTGTTGCTAATAACCCGTTTGAAATACCTGTTCTAAATGCATCCATATCTGCAAAATCACCACCAAAGGCTCCAACATATCCCCTAGCATCACCATAGCCATAAGTTCCTAAATTAAATGAATTATCAAATTGAAATTTTTCAAAAGAAAAACCTAATGTATAGTTATGATCACCTTTACTAATAGTAAAGTTATTTGTTAATTGAAATACTTTTTGATCTAATCTATTATTTATTGAGAATGGTTCATGACCAGCTACAATATAGTTACCACCACTGCCGTCTTGAATTCTAAAAGCAGCCATTGGAGCAGATTTAGGATTTCTAAAATCATCAAAATGAGTATAACCAACTTGTAATTTGTTCGTGACATTGTCCGCTAAAGTTGAGTTTAATTCAGCTAAAAATGATTTTAAATTATTATTAATTTGGTAACCTGAATTTTCAAATTGAAGAATTTGAGAACTTGGACCTCTAAATCCTAATGCCGTTGGATGCGCTGGTAAATCTCTTGAAGCATCTAAAAAGTTGTATATTAAAGCTAAACGGTTATTTTCATTGATATTCCAATCTAATTTTAAAATACCTTTAGTACTGTTGGATTCATGGGTATAGCCCTCATATGCTCCTGTATCATAACCAATACCGGCTAAAGCATTTTGAACTTCCATTAAATCAGTTTCTAAAACTCTCGATTCATTGATAGCGCCAGAGCCTGTATTTGGTAGCCAATTTTGACCTAAATCAGATCTTTTATCTTGCTCATAGTTAACAAAGACAAATAACTTATCTTTTATAATTGGTGCTCCAACACTAAAACCTATTTGAGATTGCTCTAGTTTAGGAACTGCAATTTTCTGCCCCTTCACTTTACTCCCTGTTAAATCTTGATTTCTAAAAAAACCATATACCGTACCTTTTACTGTATTTGTACCACTTTTGGTAACGGCATTTACAGAAGCTCCAGTAAAACCAGATAGTGTAACATCATATGGCGCCATTGCAACAGAAATTTGCTCAATAGCGTCTAAGGAAACTGGCTGTGCCCCTGTTTGCCCTCCTGGTGTAGCTGCATCTAACCCAAATGGATTGTTAAAAATAGAACCATCTAATGTAAAATTATTAAATTGATCATTTCTACCTCCAAAAGAACCACCTGAAGCTGCTGGATCTAAACGTGTGAAATCAGAAGCTGATCTTGAAATAGTTGGTAATTTAGTTAATTCTCTTCTTCCAACACTAGTTTCTGATCCGGTTCTGCTATTATTAAATGTAGAACTTCTACCACCAGTAATTACAACTTCCTCTAATTGTTCACTTTCAGCAACCATTTGAATATCTAAATCTAGTGCTGTACCTAAATCTAAATAAATATCGGTATATTCAATAGTTCTAAAGCCAATATAGCTAATGGTAACGGTATACGGTCCACCAATACGTAAATTTGATATTGAATACCTACCGCCATCTAATGTCATAGTACCAGAAACCGTACCCGTTGGCATGTGTTTTGCTATTACATTTGCTCCAAATAACCCTTCCGAGTTATTATCATTTACTAATCCCTGAATTTTTGAGGTTGTTACCTGAGAAAATGAGGTAACGACTGAAAACACAGCAATTAAAAATGAAAATAGTAATTGTTTTTTCATGTGATTTTAAGTTAAATTATTGTTTGATTGTGTTAATTTTAAGACCTAAAATTACATAAAAAAAGCCCACTAAAAAGTGGGCTTTTGTATGTTTATTAACTAATTATTGTTAATTACTTTGCTCTGCAATAATATCAATTGGTAATTCTACAATTACAGCTCTATGCAATCTAACTGTAGCGTTATATTTACCAAGTCTTTTAATGTTTCCACCTTCAACTTTAATGAATTTTTTATCAATATCATGACCAGCTGAAGCTAATACTTCGGCAACATTACCATTGTTAACTGAACCAAATAATTTAGTTCCATCACCAGTTTTTGCAGTTATTTTAACTTCTAACTCTTTTAAAGCGTCTGCTATTTTCGTAGCATCTTTAATTAGCTTTTCTTCTTTAAAAGCTCTTTGCTTTAAAGTCTCTGCTAATACTTTCTTTGCTGAAGTTGTTGCTAATACCGCTAATCCTTGAGGAATTAGATGATTACGACCATAACCATTTTTTACAGTTACTATGTCATCTGTGAAACCTAAGTTTTCAACGTCTTTTTTTAATATAATTTCCATAATCGTTCCTCTTTTATTTTAACATGTCTCCTACGTACGGCATTAAAGCTAAGTGACGTGCTCTTTTAATAGCAACAGAAACTTTACGTTGGAATTTTAATGATGTTCCTGTTAAACGGCGAGGTAATATTTTACCTTGCTCATTCACTAAATACAATAAAAATTTAGCATCTTTATAGTCAATATACTTAATACCGTTCTTTTTAAAACGACAGTATTTAGCAACTTGCTTTGTATCAATGTCTAACGGAGTTAAATAACGAACTTCTCCTTGTTTTCCTGCTTTTGATTGTTGTTCTATAGACATAACTTATTTTTTAGATGCATTATTTCGTTCTCTTCTTTTTTCAGCCCAAGCAACAGCGTGTTTATCTAACTTTACAGTTAAATAACGCATAACGCTATCATCTCTTCTAAATTCAAGTTCAAATGGCGTAATTTCTTGCCCATCTATTTTGTATTCAAATAAGTGATAAAAACCACTTTTTTTGTTTTGAATTGCGTAAGCTAATTTTTTTAGCCCCCAATCTTCTTTGGATATCATTTCGGCACCTTTGGAAACAAGATAGTCGTAAAACTTCTGTACTGTTTCCTTTACCTGAGTTTCAGATAAAACGGGATTCAAAATGAAAACAGTTTCGTAATGATTCATAATTAATAATTTAAGTTTTTACTTTTAAGGGTGCAAATGTACAAAAATAACTTTTATATATGCATAATTTAATACTTGTTTTATTAAAAACAAAAAACAGTATATTTCTATACAATTTTTGTAACTTAGTATTTTCACTACAAAACTAGAATAATCTATAAAACAAACTCTTTTTTGAGTTTGAATTAATGTTTTATTTTAAATGTTTTATTATGAAAACTTCTCAAATTATTTTAACAAATTTAATTCTTATTTTTTGCTTCTTTACAAGTTTTAGTCAAAATTCAAATGATAAGTTTAACTATTCAGAAATTGCTAGAAATGCTACAGGTGAACCTATCTTAAATTCAGATATTCAAGTACAAATAGCTATACATTTTGATAATAAAGAATCATTGGCAGTCTATATTGAAAATCACGAAGCTACTACAAACGGAACAGGTAAATTTACAGTTGTTATAGGGACAGGGACACCTGTTGCAGGTAACTACTCTAACCTACCTTGGGGTTTCCAAAAATCATATATTGAAACATTTATTAATGGTTTGTCAATAAGCAATAAGGAAATTAATAAGCCTAGAGCTTATGGGAAGTACAATAATCCGAATAAAGTAATTAATCCGAATATTCAATCTAATGCAAATAAAAATATTAGTAATATTGATTTAAACAATATTCCCTTAAACTATATAAAGGTTGGAGATAAAACCTTAAAACCAGGAAAAGGAATACTTTTTTTTGGTAAATCACCAAATCATACAATTCAGTTACAAGATTTAATTACAATAACTGCAGGTGAAGGAATTGAAATTGGTGGCACTTACCCAAATCTAGTAATAAACCTAAAAAAACATTTTATAGGTGAAGAATATTTGGGAGGAAAAGTGGCATATGTTGATGAATCTGGTCAGCACGGTTTTGTAGTTAAATATGGACATAAAGGTACTTGGGCAACTTTTGATTGGGGAGAACAATATGAAAATGCGTCTGCTAATACATCTATTACATTGGATGAATTTAAAAATTATTCAACATCCTCAAAATTTGGTGCTGGCTGGACAAACACTTTGTTTATGGTTATGAAGGATGAAACAGAGAACAATGAAGTTATTGATGTGGGAGAGCAATATTCAATACCTCAATATCTTTTAGAAATTTGGGATGGTTTATGGTACGTTCCTTCTATTGAAGAACTCAAATTCATCTACCAAAATAAAAATAAGTTGGAATTACAAATTAATAATTTTGTTTGGAGTTCTTCAGAAGGTGGAAAAATTTATGCAGGTCATGGAGATAAATTTAACGGATTAAATTTAAATAAGGAAGAAAGACCTCAAAAAGGATTTCATAATACAAAAGTATACTTGTCCTTAAAAAGTATGAAACAAGAAAATTTTTATGTTGGTGCACAATGTATTAATTTTTCAAATGGAAAAGTTATACCGATTGCAAAAACATATGTAAATGAATTTCTTCTAATTAGAAATTTCTAATAATTATCAACATCTAAATTAAATTTAATGGTACGGAATTCTTTTACTGCTTGAAAAGAATTCTTTACCCTTAAAATATGATTTTTAGTCACTGCAAGAGATTGTTTTTGCGGAACTTTAATAATAATATTCCTAATGTAATAGTTCCTAATTTTAGATATTGAAGGTGTAGAAGGGCCAAGTACATTTTCTTTAAAAATACGTTCTAATGAAGCACCTAGCCAGCTTGCACCTTCATCTACCCTATTAAAATCTTTATGCCGTAAGGTGATTTTTATCAACCTGTAAAAGGGAGGGTAATGATATTGCCAACGTTCATTTAATTGATCTTTAAACATTTCATCAAAAGAATTTGTAGAAACTTGTTGTAATATTTGATGATATGGATTAAACGTTTGAATAGCAACTTTGCCTCTCTTTTTTGAACGTCCTGCCCTTCCAGCTACTTGAACCATTAATTGATAACTTCTTTCATGAGCTCTAAAATCTGGGAAATTCAGCATTGTATCGGCATTCATAATACCAACCAGCGATACATTTGCAAAATC
>NZ_JABDRI010000031.1 GCF_013041805.1 Lutibacter sp. | reverse complement strand
TCTTCACCTGCCTCTATTCGTTCTTCATTCATTTTATTAAACCCATCTAAGGGTAAAATAATTTCTCCTCTTATCTCAAAATCATCAACAAAATTTTCCTTTAATACTAAAGGTATCGACTTTATTGTTTTAATATTTCCAGTAACATCATCTCCTTCAAATCCATCACCTCTTGTTACTGCACTAACTAATACACCATTTTTATATGTTAAATTAATAGATGCTCCATCGTATTTTAACTCACAAGTATAACTAACATTCTCAGTTTCCAATATTTTTTTAATTCGCTTTTCCCAGTCAAATAAGTCTTCTTTTGAATATGAGTTATCTAAAGAATACATTCTATTTTGGTGAACAACCGTATTAAAATTTTTGGTGATTTCTCCTCCCACTCTTTGGGTTGGAGAATTGGAATCAAAAAATTTGGGATTTTCTGTTTCTAATTTTTCTAATTCTTTCAGCTTTAAATCAAATTCATAATCAGAAATTGTTGCATTATCCAACACATAATAATTATAATTATGCTCTCGTAATTCTTTTCTTAATTGCTTGATTTTTTCTTCAATTCTTTGCATCATTTTCAAATTATTTCAAGGCTAAAATAATCATATTTTTTAAGTTTCTAGCGGTTTACATAAAATTGTATAAACTTCAAATTAGATTGGACCTTTTGTAACTATTATTACAGTTAGGACTGACATTTATCATATAAATGGTTATGTAACTATAGTAACTTTACTGTGTAATTAAAGACACACAATACACACAAACCATTAAATATGAAAAACTTATTAATATTAGGTGCCGGAACAGCAGGTACAATGATGGCTAACCATTTAAGACCAAAACTCTATCTCAACAAATGGAAAATTACAGTTGTTGATCAATATAAAACACATTACTATCAACCTGGTTTTTTATTTCTACCATTTGACACCTATACAGAAAGTCAAGTAAAAAAAGTAGGAAAGAGATTTATACCTATTGGAGTAAATTACGTTCAGAAAAAAATAGAAAAAATTATTCCTGAGGAAAATAAAGTTGAGCTTGAAGACGAAACACTAGATTATGACATTTTAATTATAGCAACTGGCTCAAAAATTGCCCCTGAAGAAACCGAAGGATTATTAGGGCCTCATTGGAAAAAAGACATTTTTGACTTTTACACTTTTGAAGGAGCATTAGCTTTACGTAATAAATTAAGAGAATGGGAAGGCGGAAAACTAGTTGTTCACTTAACAGAGATGCCTATTAAATGTCCAGTTGCCCCATTAGAATTTGCATTCTTAGCTGATTCTTTTTTCCGAAAAAAAGGAATGAGAGATAAAGTAGAAATCACATATGTTACTCCATTAACAGGTGCTTTTACAAAACCAACTTGTTCAACTGCATTAACCTATCTTTTAAAAGAAAAAGGCATTAAAATGGAAGCTGATTTTGCCATTGAACATGTTGATAACGATACAAAAGAAATTGTAGATTATGAAGACCGAAGAATTCCTTTTGATTTATTAGTAACTATTCCAACTAATATGGGTGATGAAGTTATCGCAAAATCAGGTTTAGGTGATGATTTAAATTTTGTTCCTACAGATCACAACAGCTTACAATCTTTAGCTCATGAAAATATTTTTGTAATTGGAGATGCAACCAATGTCCCAGCTTCAAAAGCAGGGTCAGTAGCTCATTTTCAAGCTGAGACTTTAACAGATAATATTCTTCTTTATATGGACGGATATTCTTTGAAAAAGGAATTTGATGGTCATGCAAACTGTTTTATTGAAACTGGGAATAACAAAGCTTTGCTAATTGATTTTAACTATGTAACTGAACCTGTTCATGGAACATTTCCGTTTGCAAAAATTGGACCCCTTAAGTTATTGAAAGAAAGTGTTTTTAATCATTGGGGAAAACTAGCTTTTAGGTGGATATACTGGAATATGTTATTAAAAGGTATTGCCATTCCATTTGTTTCAAGAAACATGAGTTTTAAAGGGAAGATTTTTGATATAAAATCCGATTCAAAATAAATATTAACTATATAAAAATAAAATAATTATGTCAGTAAAAACTATAGCAGGAGTAGAAGTAAATGTATCAGAAGAAGGATATTTAGAAGATATGTCTCAATGGAATGAAGGAATTGCAAAAGAAATTGCAAGTGAAATAGGAATTGAATTAACACCAAAACACTTTGAAGTTCTCAACTTTTTACGTGAAAAAACTGAAGCTAAAGAAGGTTTAACCATAAGAAGTGTAGGTAAATCCGGTATTGTTAACATTAAAGAATTATATGCTTTATTCCCAAAAGGTCCTTTAAAATTTTCATCAAAAATTGCAGGAATACCTAAACCAACTAGTTGTATTTAAATTTATTCGCTTGTAATTAATTATTAAAAATTTAAAAAATGAGTACAGAAAAAAAACCTTTAGAAAAAGTTTGCTTAATATGCGCCAAAGGAAGCTTAGAAGATGTTTACGCTAGTTTAGTTATGGCAAATGGAGCTGTAATGGAAGGAATAGAAACCAATGTATTTTTTACTTTTTTTGGTTTGGATGGAATCACAAAAAAAGCCATGAATCATTTACATACAGCAACTACTGGTAACCCAGCAATGCGTATGCCTGGCGGACTTCCTTTCCCTACAATGTTAGGTGGATTACCAGGAGTTGAGTCTGCTGTTTCAGGAATGATGAGAAAACAAATGGAAGCTTTAGATATGCCTCCAGTAGATGAATTTTTAGAAATGATTACTGCTGGTGGAGGTAAAATTTATGCTTGTAAATTAGCAGTTGACATGTTTAAATTAGAGAAAAAAGATTTATCAGATGAAGTCTCAGACATTATTACAATTGGTGAATTTTATGAAATGTGTGATGGAGACAGAACACAAATAATATTTACATAAACTTGATACTTTAATTTCTAAAAAGTCAAATCAACTTGTTGGTTTGGCTTTTTTTTGAGATTTCATTTTACCAAAAGCAATTAATAAAAGTCCCGCTATGGTAACTAAGCCTCCCAATAAGGTAATAGCTGGTGGAAATTGGTTAAAATACAAATATGAACCTAGCAAAACAAAAAGTCCTTTTGTACTTGCTATAATCGCTTTTTGAGACAATGGAATATACTGTAAAGCTAAATAACCTGCTATTACAGTTAAAAACGGTCCTAAAAGTGATCCTATAAAAATATTTCTTACAGCTCTTGTTGAAATTACCAATGATTCTCCAACATAATTTAGCGCCATAATAGAAAAAATTAGCAAAAAGAGACTTCTACTAATAGTAAAAATAATAGGATGAATTTTTTTGATATTCTTTTTTACAACCACTGAATTAATTGCTGCCAAAAAGCTAGAATATACAACATATTGTGTTCCATTTATAAACATATCTTTAAAACTTGCTTTTCCCTTATAGCTAATTACAAATGCTCCTGCTAAAGCTAATAGCATTCCTATAAGTTCTAAGTTTGAAAATCGCTCTTTAAGTAATATAAAACTTAATGTAATCACAAAAACTGGAGAAATATTTCCAATAAAGGAAACAATTGTTGGGTTTGAAATTGTGTGAATAGATTTAAAGAAATAATAAGTTCCTATTACTTCAATAAGTCCTATAACAAATAAAATAAAATATTGATTTCCTTTAATCTCTTTTAAACTATGATATGTTTTTTTATACCAGGCATAAAGTAATATCCATAGCAAACCAAAACTAAACCAATAAACTCCAAATTGTTGCAAACTAACTTCAGATAAAGCAGCTTTGCTAAAAATATAGACATTAGAGACAGCAATTACTGAAACTACAGCTAATAAAATACCTTTGACTGAATTGGATATTTTCATAGATCAAAGATAATTTTATAAAGTTTCAAACAAAGCAACAAATGTTGCGAGATATATTAATAATAAGTAAACTTCTTTAATTGAGAAATATATTTTGCCAGCCTAATAACTTGATGCGTATAACCATATTCATTATCATACCAAACATATAACACTATGTTCTTACCATCACCATTTGAAATGGTTGCATTACTATCAAAAATTGCAGGAGCTGATGTTCCAACAATATCAGAAGAAACTAATTCATTACTTAAAGAATATTTAATTTGCTCTACTAAAGCACCTTCTAAACAATGTTTTTTCAAGGTATTATTAATAGTTTCTTTACTTGCAGCATTTTCTATACGTAAGTTTAAAATTGCCAACGAACCATTTGGTACAGGAACTCGAATGGCACTTGAAGTTAATTTTCCTTCAAAAGATGGCAATGCTTTAGAAACAGCTTTCCCTGCACCCGTTTCCGTAATTACCATATTTAGTGCTGCCGCTCTACCTCTGCGGTATTTATTATGCATATTATCAACTAAATTTTGATCGTTTGTATACGCATGAATCGTTTCTAAATGACCATTAATAACTCCAAAATTTTCTTCAATAACTTTTAAAACTGGCGTAATTGCATTTGTTGTACAAGAAGCTGCTGAAAAAATATCGATTTCAGAAGCATTATACTCTAAATGATTTACACCATGAACAATATTTGGAATACCTTTTCCTGGTGCAGTCAGCAACACTTTAGAAACTCCTTTTGCTTTTTTATGTCTACTCAAAGATTCCTTATCTCTAAAAGCACCTGTATTATCAATAACGAGTGCATCAGAAATTCCATACGATATGTAATCAATCTCTTCAGGAGTATTTGCTGAAATTACATAAACTGTTGCACCATTAATTATCAATGCTTTTTTATCTAAGTCTATTCTTACCGTTCCATGAAAATCACCGTGAACAGAATCATTTCTTAGTAAGGAAGCTCTTTTTTCTAAAACAGATTCAGTAATTTCTCCTCGTGTAACAATTGCTCTTAAACGCATTAAGTTGCCTTTACCAGTTAATGCTACTAATTCACGAGCCAATAAGCGACCAATACGACCAAATCCATACAAAACAACATCTTTTGGCTCAGAAATAGTATTGCTTTTAGCAGGTTTTAATTTTTCATCAATAAAATTATCAATTGATTGGGAATTATTATCTAAATAATATTCATATACCAATTTACCAATATCAATTTTTGAAGGTGGTAATTTGTGATTTTTAATTTCGCGTGCAATTTCAACAGCATCAAAAATAGAAATAGGCTTCTCAACAAAATCACTTGCATATTGAATTAAACTTAATATTTCACTAACATTTCTATCTAGTAATTGATTTCTAAATAAAACGAGTTCAACAGTATCATCATACCATAAATCACTTATTATTCTAATAAATTCTACCGTTGCTCTTCTTCTATCAGCTTGAAAAGCGAGCTCTTTTTCATAAATTTCGTTATAAGACATGTGAATGCTAAATTTTTAAATTTCGGCAAAAATACCTATTTCAAACGTTTTCGCAAAGGTTTATTTGTAAAAAAAATCCTTTCAACAAATTGAAAGGATTTTAAAAGTAATTTGCAACTTTTTATCTAAAAATATATCGTTCTCTCTCTCCTTCTAAATTTAACATTTCAATGCGTAGCACTTCTCCATCAGTTTTAGAAGCAATCATATTATTTACATCATCAACAGAAGTTACATTTTCATTGTTAATTGCCACAATTACAAAACCTTTTTTAACCCCATAATACATAAGTTCTTTGTTTGTAATTTCAGTAATTTCAACTCCATTAGAAATTGATAATTTTTTCAGTTTATTTTTATCAATATTTTTTAACTCTAACCCTAAAACAGATACGTTACTTATTTCATTTTTAGTCAATTTTACATCAACAGTAAAACTTTCTCCATCTCTTATATAAGTAACTGCAACCATTTCATCTGGTCGTTTTGATCTTAAAAAGCCCTGTAAATCTGCATAGGTTGAGATTTTGATGTTATCAAGCTTTATAATAATATCTTCCTTTTTTAAACCTGCTTTTTCAGCTCCTGAATTTTCAATAACATCAGCAATATAAAAACCTTCTGTATACTCAATATCTAAATTTTCTGCAGCCCTATTATTTAATTCACCTCCGCTAATACCTAAGATTGCTTTTTGAACATTCCCAAACTCCATTAAATCTTCTACAACCTTTTTAGCAATGTTAGAAGGAACAGCGAAAGAATAACCAATAAATGATCCAGTACGGGAGGTAATTGCTGTATTTATTCCAACTAGCTCACCTCTAGTGTTTACTAGTGCACCTCCACTGTTTCCTGGGTTTACAGCAGCATCTGTTTGAATAAATGAATCTGTAATATTCCCATTTCCTTCTAAATCTCTTCCTTTCGCGCTTACAATTCCAGCTGTTACCGTAGAAGTTAAATTATATGGATTACCAACTGCAAGTACCCATTCACCTACTTTAATACTGTTAGAATCTCCGAAAACAATATATGGTAAATCTGTCGCTTCAACCTTCAACAAAGCAATATCATTAGTAGAATCAGTTCCAATCATTTTTGCTTTATAGACTTTTTTGTTATTTAAAGTAACTTCAATTTCAGTAGCATTTTTTACAACATGATTATTAGTGATTATATATCCATCAGAAGAAATAATCACACCACTTCCCGTACCAACTTGAGAATATTGCTTCATTCCATTTCCCTGACCATAAAATAACTCAGCAAAAGGGTCTCTAACCGTTTTAAATGAGGTGTTTTTCACATGAACTACTGAGTTTAATGTTTTTTCTGCCGCGACGGTAAAATCAGTATTCTCTGTTGAAGCAATTGTTCTAGAAGAATTACTAGTTGCAACCATACTTGGACTAGGTTCCACAGCTTTTTCAATTACAATTTGAGGTTTTTCTATAAACAACTTATAAAATCCAAGTGTTAGAAAACCACCTAAGGCTGAAAACAAAACGATACTTACTATTTTTTTCATTTTTAAAGCATTTTTATAATTTAACACTCAAAATTAAAAAACTTTTTATTTCTAAAAATAGCTTTAACGCTATATTAACACTCATTTAACTGAGTTTAACACTTTAAAATCTATTGCTAATTTTTAACTCAAAAAAACTATGTATTATTTATTACATTTGCATTAATGAAAGTGAAATTTTATAAATATCAGGGAACGGGAAACGACTTTATTATAGTCGATAACAGAAACTTATCATTTCCAAAAAATAACACTAGCTTAATACAAAAGTTATGCGATAGACGTTTTGGAATTGGTGCTGATGGATTCATATTACTTGAAAAATCGGAAGAAACAGATTTTAAAATGATTTATTTTAATGCTGACGGAAATGAAAGTAGTATGTGTGGAAATGGAGGTAGATGTATTGTTGCATTTGCCAAAAAACTAGGCATTATAGAAGGTAACACTACTTTTTTGGCTACTGACGGATTGCATTTTGCTAGTATAGACAATGATATTATTAACTTACAAATGAACGATGTAACTACTGTTGAAATTTTCAAAAAACATTCGTTCTTAAACACCGGATCACCACACCACGTTACTTTTTGCAATACAGTAAAAGATTTAGATATTAAAAAGTTAGGTTCGAAAATAAGATATGGAGCGCCTTATTTTGAAGAAGGTACTAATGTTAATTTTGTTGAACAAATTTCAACGAACATCTTTGATGTAAGAACGTATGAACGAGGTGTTGAAGACGAAACATTAGCTTGCGGAACAGGAGTTACTGCAGTTGCCATCGCAGCTCACAAAACGAATAAAACCTCACATAATTGTATAAAGTTAAATGTTTTAGGTGGTCAACTAGAAGTTTCATTTACTAAAGAAGATGATCTTTATAAAAATGTTTTTTTAAAAGGACCTGCGCAATTTGTTTTTGAAGGAAATATCATAATTTAATGGCAACTCTACTTGGAAAACATATAAACTTGCGCGCTTTAGAGCCAACAGATTTAGAATTCTTATTTGCTTGTGAAAATAATGAATCGTTTTGGGAGATTAGTAGCACTCAAACGCCCTTTTCTAAATATATATTACAAAAATATATTGAAAATTCACATCAAGATATCTATGAAGCTAAACAATACAGATTTGTGATATGCGATACAGAAAACAT
Organism: Lutibacter sp.; assembly: GCF_013041805.1. Lineage (GTDB taxonomy): Bacteria > Bacteroidota > Bacteroidia > Flavobacteriales > Flavobacteriaceae > Lutibacter. Next base: position 4,664 of record NZ_JABDRI010000031.1, on the reverse strand, counting down.
CGCAGTTGGAATGATTGACTTGTTCGATTTTAATCCACAACATAAACGTGTTGGCTTAGGAATTTTATTAACTTCCGAAAACCAACATAAAGGTTATGGTTCAGAAGCTCTAGAAATGATTATAGATTATGCCTTTACCCATTTACATGTACATCAAATTTTTGCAAATATTACTTCAGATAATTTTAATAGCATTTCACTTTTTGAAAAATTCAACTTTATAAAAACAGGTGAAAAAAAGGATTGGATATTTTCAAATAATAATTTCAAAAATGAACTACTCTACCAATTAATTAGAAATACGAATGAACATTAAAAAATCTATTTTATTAATACTAAGCATTCTAATTGTAATTGGAGGTTTTATTGGGTATAATTTTTATACTAAAATATACAAACCAAACACCACAAATGAAGGTTATATTTATATTTCAACCAATAGTAATATTAACGAAGTTGAAAATTTATTAAAACCCTTTTTAAAAAATACGAATTCATTTAGATGGGTGGCGAACAAAAAAAATTATCCAAATACTATTAAACCAGGAAAATATTTAATTAAAAAAGGTGCTAACAATAATGAATTGATTAATCTATTAAGAAGCGGAAAACAAACAACCGTAAAATTATCATTTAATAATCAAGATACGTTCGAAAAGCTTGCCGGTAGAATCTCAAAACAAATTGAACCAGACTCTATTCAACTATTAAATGTACTAACGGATAATCACTTTATCGAAACAAACGGATTTAATGAACAAACTGCACTTGGAATGTATATTCCAAATACTTACGAGTTCTACTGGAATACTTCAGCTAAGGACTTCAGAAAAAGAATGAGTATTGAATATCAAAAATTTTGGAATACAAAACGATTAGAGCAAGCTAAAAAGTTAAATTTATCGATTCATGAAGTAATTACACTTGCTTCAATAGTTCAGAAAGAAACAGCAAACATCTCTGAAAGACCAATAGTTGCGAGGCTATACTTAAATAGGTTAAAAGATAAATGGCCATTACAAGCCGATCCAACTATTATTTTTGCATTAAAAAAAGAGCTTGGAACAGAAACAACCATCAAGAGAGTTTTAACCAAAGATTTAGAAATTAAATCGCCTTATAATACCTATAAAAATCGTGGATTACCTCCAGGTCTAATTGCAATGCCAGACATATCTTCTATTGATGCTGTATTGAATCCATCGATACATAATTATTATTATATGTGTGCTAGTATTACTTCAATTGGAAAACACGAATTTTCAAGAACATTATCTCAACACAATAGAAATGCTTTAAAATATCAAAAGTGGTTGAATCAACAAGGCGTAAACCGTTAAGATCTAAAAATTGATTCATTCAACTATTTATTAGAATCACATCTCTAACACCAATACTTCACAGTCTATTTCATTTTTATTAACAAAACTTACAATTTGTTAACAATATGTTAAGTTTCGAAATAAATTCATATCTTTATTGTTAATATAAAAATATATATTACATTTGCAGCCGGAAATTTAGAGGGTCATTAAAACCTATAAATTATGAAAAAAGTAATCATATTTTTTAGCTTACTAATCTTAGGAATCATTATTTCAAGTTTTTCTAAAGATGCTAATACGGCTAAATCTAGCATTAAAATTTCAAACGAATTACAGTTTGCTCCTACTGAAGAAGAAAGTTTTTTCAATACACTAAGCAGCAATATTCCTTTTGTTGGAAATTCCTTTAACGGATTTAAAGAAGCAGTTGCATTTAAAGAATCTCAAGGAAAATATCATGTAATCAATACACTAGGGTACTTAGGTAAATATCAGTTTGGAAAATCTACCTTAAAAAGATTTAAAATAAATAACACTCAATTATTCTTAGAAACTCCTGAATTGCAAGAAGATGCTTTTATTGCGCTATGTTCTGTAAATAAATGGATTTTGAGAAAAGATATTAAAAGAAGTGTTGGAAAAAAAATTAACGGTATTGAAATTACTGAGTCAGGAATTATTGCAGCAGCCCATTTATCAGGTGCTGGAAATGTAAAAAAATACCTAAGAAGTAATGGAAAAACCCAGTTTAAAGATGCTTACGGTTCGTCAATTCAGCATTATTTAAAATTATTTTCAGGGTACGATACTTCTTTTATTGAAGCTAATAAAAAACCGATACTTTAATTAAAATAGATTTTAATTTAAAAAAAAGCTTCAATTTTTAAGTTGAAGCTTTTTTTAATCTTTATGTATTATAAATATAGTAGGTCTTTTATGCAAATCAGGATTTTCGTTTTTCCAATCCTTGATTTCTAAAGTTTTAATGTATTCTGTTTGCAACGTAATATCACAAGCCACACATAGTTTTGAAGTAGGTGTTAAAGTACTTTTTAAATCAGTGAGCATTTTTTCGTTTCTAAATGGAGTTTCAATAAATATTTGAGATTGATTTTTCTCTTTAGATAACCGTTCTAAATTTTTAATTGCAGCTTTTCTTTCGGAGGAATCGATAGGTAAATAACCGTTAAATGCAAAGTTCTGTCCATTAAAACCTGAAGCCATCATTGCAAGAATAATAGATGACGGACCAACTAAAGGAACTACTTTAATTCCTTTTTCATGTGCTAGCTTAACTATTTCAGCTCCAGGATCTGCAATTGCAGGAACTCCAGCTTCAGAAAGCAATCCTACCGAGACACCTGTTGAACAAACATCTAAATAAGTCCTAACCTCTAATTGATCAGCATATTTATCTAATTTTAAAATATGTAGTGAAGGTTGAGATTTTCTAGGAGTAATTTGTTTGATAAATCTACGGGCAGTTTTTTCATTTTCTACTATAAATACATCTAATTCTTCAATTACTTTTTTTACAGATAAAGGCAAAACTTCTAATGGCTCATTATCACCTAAAGTAGTTGGAATTAAGTACAACTTACCAAGTTCAATATTATCCATTTTTATTAATTTTAGTTGCTATATGGTCACAAGCTTCATCCAACATTTTATAAACATTTTTAAAACCGAAATCTCCACCGTAATAAGGATCAGGCACATCTAAATTTTCTTTCGGAAAAATCTCATTTAAAATAAATCTCACTTTAGATATGTCATTTTCATCTCTTGCCAACTTAATAACATTATCATAATTTGAGTTATCCATCACATAAATAATATCAAATTCATCAAAATCTTCAACCACAAATTTTCTTGCAGATTGACCTGTAATATCTATATTATGTTTTTTAGCAATATTTATTGATCTAATATCTGGCTTCTCTCCATTATGGTAGGCACCTGTTCCTGCAGAATCTATTAATGCTTTACTAGAAAACACTTTGGACTTTAAAATTCCTTCGGCTAAGGGAGAACGGCAAATATTGCCTAAACAAACCATTAATATTTTGGTCATTTCTTTAAATTAAAAAGTAAGTTTCTTGGTGATATCATCAACATACTTTCTAAATTGCTTATCAGTTTCTGTTAAATTATCAACAGTCTTGCAAGCGTGAAGCACAGTAGCGTGATCTCTTTTCCCTATTTGAGAACCAATACTTGCTAGTGAAGCTTTCGTCATTCTTTTTGCAAAATACATTGCTAATTGACGAGCTTGAACAATATGCCTTTTGCGAGTTTTTGATTGTAATGTAGCAACATCTAATTCAAAATAATTTGAAACAATTTTTTGAATATAATCTATTGATACTTCGCGCTTAGTATTCTTTACAAATTTATCTACAATTTGCTTTGTTAAAGACAAAGTGAATTCTTTTCTGTTAAACGAAGCCTGCGCAATCATAGAGATAAGAACTCCTTCTAATTCTCTAACATTAGACTTTATATGTTTTGCAATATATTCAACTATTTCTTGTGGCATCTCAACACCATCTCTGTAAAGCTTATTTTGTAAAATTGAAACCCTAGTTTCATAATCTGGAACTTGAAGTTCTGCAGATAAACCCCATTTAAATCGAGAAAGCAAACGCTGCTCAATATCTTGCATATCAACAGGAGCCTTATCTGATGTTAAAATAACTTGCTTCCCATTTTGGTGTAAATGATTAAAAATATGAAAGAAAACATCTTGTGTTCCTGTTTTACCAGATAAAAATTGAACGTCATCAATTATTAATACATCGATCATCTGATAAAAATGAATAAAATCATTTCTTCTATTCCCTTTCACAGAATCGATATACTGCTGCGTAAATTTTTCTGAAGAAATATACAAAACAGTTTTATCAGGATATTTATCTTTAATTTGAACACCAATAGCATGCGCTATGTGGGTTTTTCCTAAACCAACCCCACCATAAATCAATAATGGGTTAAATGAAGTTCCTCCAGGCTTATTTGCGACAGCCATCCCAGCCGAACGAGCTAACCTATTAGAATCTCCCTCAACAAAACTATCAAAATTATAATTTGGATTTAATTGTGATTCAATTTTAACTTTTTGAATACCAGGAATTATAAAAGGATTTTTCAATTCTCGTTTATTAAAATCCAACGGAACTGTTACTCCTTGAGCATTTATTGGGTTTCTATTAGAACTAGGAATCTTTACAGTATGCGGATTATTACTACTATAATTATTTTCCATTCTCACATCATAAATCAATTTAGCATCTTCACCCAGTTGTTTCACTAAAGCAACTCTCAATAATTTAATATAAT
>NZ_JABDRI010000011.1 GCF_013041805.1 Lutibacter sp. | reverse complement strand
ATTCATTTAGTTTAAAATGTGATCAAAACTATACGATTTTAGCTGAAAAAGAACATTACATACCAGCTGAAGTACAAGTTAAAACAAACTCTGAATCAAATGCCAATTTAGAGAAATCAATTGCATTAACCCCCGAAAAATGCACTCAAATTTTAGCTGGTACACTTATAAATAAACAAACAAAAAAATTAATTCCAAATGCCATAGTTACAATTTTTAAAGATGATGTAATTCTAAAAACGATAAAAACAAATATAAATGCACAATATAGCTTTGTTTTAGATTGTAGCAATGAATATAAAATATTCGCTTCTGCAGAAAATTATCTTGATGAAAATGTTACGATTAAAACGTCAACAGTTTATAATGAGGTATTAGATAAAGTGCTTAGCCTAGAACCAAATGCAGAAATTGTAACGTCAAGAGGTCAAAAAATGATTAAAACTGGGACTATTTATTTTGACTTAGATGATGATGCAATTCGTAAAGATGCTGCCATAGAATTAAATAAAGTTGTAAATTTATTAAAAAATAACCCTGCTATTAAAATTGAAATTATATCACATACCGATAGTAGAGCTCCCGATACTTATAACTTAAATCTATCGGAAAGAAGAGCAAGTTCTGTATTAAATTATATAACTTCAAAAGGTATAGATAGAAATAGATTATCCAGCAGAGGTTATGGCGAAACACGATTAATTAACAAGTGCTCAAATGGAGTTAAGTGTACTGAGGTCCAGCACCAAATGAATAGAAGAACAGAATTTATAATAATTGATGAATAATATTTTAAAACCTGATATTGAGTTTGATGATTTTAGTAAAGTTGACTTTAGACTAGGAACTATTATTAATGTTATGGATTTTCCAAAAGCTCGAAAACCTGCGTATCAACTCACAATTGATTTTGGAAAATTAGGAATTAAAAAATCTAGTGCCCAAATTACAGCTATCTATACAAAAAATGACTTGCTAAATAAACAAATAATAGCAATTGTAAATTTCCCAAAAAAGCAAATCGCTAATTTTTATAGCGAATGCTTAGTCCTTGGCTTTGAAAACAATCAACAGCAAGTTGTACTGATACGAACATCAAAAACCAACTTAAAAAACGGTACGAAAATTAGTTAATTACATTTCTTTAGCAAAAAATATAGCATTCATTAACAACTTATTTGTTCCATACCAAAATGCTCTAAAATTAGTATTATCTGTAAAAACCATCACTTTACCTTTCCCCATATTTTTTACTTGAAATGGAACTGTATTTTTTAAAACCTCTAAATTAGGCTTTGAAATATAACCACTCAAAAGAGGGTTTGCTGTATATTTAATTGGATTATTATAGCTACTACTATCTGGTTTAATAAATATTTTAGTTCTCCTAAACATTGGTAATTTATTACTTTTATAACCAAAATTTATCGGATGTGACCTATCTAATTTCGTTTCAAAAATAGACCCTCCTATTACTTGAGCTCCTGAAAAATCCCGTTTTTGTTCAAAAGAAACATCTTTCGCATCAACTTTTACAGTTGCATAATCTAGTTTAATAAACTTATTTGAAGACAACCATTTGACAGCATTTTTATAACCTATTAGTGTACCTCCATTTGATACCCAATCTTTTATTTTTTTTAGATTTGTATCAGTTAATTGTAATCTTGAACTTGGTAAAATAATAGTCGTATATTTTGAAAGATCTACCCTGCTTAAATAAGACTCATCTAGCTTTGTAATATTCATTTCATAACGTTGATCAAATAAATGCCAAATTTCACCAGCATCATAGGAAGTTACTCCATTACCTATTATCATTGCCACCTTTGGTGTGTTAATAATTCTAAATTGATTACTTCCTAAATCAATTCCATTATTAGTTAACCCAGTATTTACTCCTTTTATCGTAACACTAGCACTTCCAGCAATTTCATTTAAAATGGTAAATAATTTATCTTGATTATACTTTTGATTTTGAACTGAGATTAAAATAGTTCCATAATCATAATTTATTCCTTCTAAAGAAAATGGTTTCATTCCAACTTTAGCTCTAATTCCTTTCTGTAAAATTTTATTTAATACTTTTGGTGTATAATACTCATGCCACTCCATTAAATACGCATAGTTACTTTTTGAAGTAACTTTACCTTTAACAGGCTGTAAGTCTGAAACTATCTCACCAATATTAGCAGTTGATTTTAAAGATTCATAATCTAAATTAAACGCTAAAGGAAAGGTCCAAGCCGAAATATCATAAAATAAACTATCTTCAAATTTAGTTTGAGTATTAAACATTGCTTTAATAAGCTTATAGTTTTTTTGATTTGTTGGAACTATAAAACTACTCTCTTCATTAAATTTTTTCCCATTTAATAACAAATCTGATTTTGGCTTATAAAAATTAATTTTATGTCTTTTTAAAATCTCTGCTAAATGATACGTTTTAGCAACATCTTTATCATCTCCAAAAACAATTGCTTTTACTTGATCTTTATCAGCTTCTTTCGATGCATTCTTATAAAATCTGCGCTGATATTCTAGCAATTTTTCGCGCATACCATTTGACGCTTCTAGTGTAGAAAGTGCCGCTGTAAATTGGTTTCTAATTGTAAATGGGAATGTTAAAACTCCGTTTATAGTTTCTTGTGCATGCCCTCTTGAACTACCTTGTTCAAATAAAATTCCTACACCTCCATTTACATCAGGATACGTAGAACCTTTTCCATAGTAGAAATCATCAAACGCCTCTTCCGTAAAATATAAAGATCCTATTTTGTCTAATGCCTTCGCATGATAAGTTGCAATTTCTTTAGTTAAAATTTGGTTTTCTTTTGGAGTTAATGGATTCACTCTGGATTGAATACCAGGTTGAAAAAAGAAAGTGGAGTTACTTCCCATTTCATGATGATCTGTTAACACATTTGGCATCCAATTTCTATAGCTCTCAATTCTTGCTCTAGATTCTGGCAACTGGACTGGCAACCAATCTCTATTCATATCAAACCAATAATGATTTGTTCTTCCTCCTGGCCAAACCTCATGAAACTCTCTATCATTTGAATCTGTATTGTTATGCTTACTTTTATTGGTATTTGCCCAATAAGTGAATCGTTGTAACCCATCTGGATTTAAAGAAGGATCTAATAAAATAACGGTATTATTTAATAAATTTTCTATTTCATTACCTTCAGCTGCTGCTAAATAATAGGCTAAAACCATTCCAGCATTAGCACCGCTTGGTTCATTTCCATGAATTGAAAACCCTTGATATACAACCACAGGCATTTCAGATACTACCAATTGAGAACTCTCATTGGCTAAAGATAATTTTAAATGTTCTTCCTGTATTTGTTTAATATTCGAATGGTTCTGAGGTGAAGTTATCGTTAAAAGAAGTAAAGGTCTTCCTTCGAAAGTTTGTCCTCTATCCTCTAATGAAATTCTATCAGATGAAGCAGCTAGAATTTTTAAGTATTCAACGAGCTTATCATGAGTTACGTGCCACTCTCCTACTCTAAAACCAATAACACTTTCGGGTGTAGGTATCGTTTTGTTATAGGTTGCGTTTTGAGGTAAGTAATAAGAAAGTTCAAATTGATTTTGAGCTGATGTTACTAAAGAAAATAATAAGGCAATTAAGAAGGTGATTTGTTTCATTATAGTTTGATTTTTAACAAATATATATATTTAAATATAACCGAATGTAACACAAATCAAATTTTCTATAAATATCATTTCAATGAGATAAATACAAACAAAAAGGGATTTTAATAAATTAAAATCCCTTTTCTAAATAAAAGTACCAGCCATAGTACTTTTACTATTTTATAAACTAGCTAAACTTGCTTTTAAAGTTTCCACTTTTGACAAAGCATCCGCCTCTTTTTGACGTTCAATTTTTATTACTTTTTCTGGCGCATTATTAACAAAACGCTCATTGCTTAGTTTCTTTTGTACTGATTTCAAGAAGCCTTCAATATATTTTAATTCTTCTTCTAGCTTCAACTTTTCAGCCTCAAGGTCAATAGCATCTCCCAAAGGTATAAAATACTCATTAGATTTTACCCTAAAACTAAGTGCTCCTTCAACTTTGTTCGAAACATAGTTTATTGATGATAAATTTCCTAATTTTTGAATAACCGCATCAAAATCATTAGTAATATTATCATTGTTTAATACTGAAAATTCAATTTGATCTTTAAATGCAATATTTTTTTCTTTTCTAATATTTCTAATTCCTGAAATTACTTCTGAAGCAAATTTAAAATCATTTATCAATGAACTATTTACTTCTTTGGCTTTTGGATATTCTGAAATAATAAGGGCTTCTTCAGGAGTTCTTTTGCAAATTTCTTGCCATATTTCTTCTGTTATAAATGGCATATAAGGATGTAATACTTTTAAATTATTTTCTAAAAAACTAATTACAGTAGCATACGTTTGTGCATCAATTGGTTGCTGATAAGCAGGTTTTACCATTTCTAAAAACCAAGAAGAAAAATCATCCCAAACCAACTTATAAATACTCATTAAAGCTTCACTAATACGATATTGATCAAAAGATTTTTCTAAGTCTTCCAGCGTTTGCTGAAATTTAGCTTCATACCAAGAAATGGCAATTTTGGTAGATTGAGGTTGCTCAATTTCTTTTGAAACTTCCCATCCTTTAATTAAACGAAAAGAATTCCATATTTTATTTGAAAAATTTCGTCCTTGAGCACATAGTTCTTCATCAAATAACAAATCGTTTCCTGCTGCAGAGCATAATAACATTCCAACACGAACACCATCAGCACCATATTTATCCATTAACTTAATTGGGTCTGGAGAATTACCTAATGATTTAGACATTTTTCTACCTTTATTATCACGTACAATTCCTGTGAAATACACGTTTGTAAATGGCTTTTCATTTCTAAATTCGTAGCCTGCAAAAATCATACGAGCAACCCAAAAGAAAATAATATCAGGTCCTGTTACTAAATCATTTGTTGGATAATAATATTTTATTTCTTTATTATCAGGATTTCTGATTCCATCAAAAACTGAAATTGGCCATAACCAAGAAGAAAACCATGTATCTAAAGCATCAGGATCTTGAGTTAAATCAGTTGATGTTAGTTTTTTTCCTAATTTCTCTGAAGCAAGGTTAGTCGCTTCTTCAATTGTAGAAGCAATTACAAAATCGTTAACACCATCTCCGTAAAAATAAGCCGGAATTTGATGTCCCCACCAAAGCTGACGAGAAATATTCCAATCTCTAATATTCTCTAACCAGTGACGGTACGTGCTATTATAATGTTTTGGAAAAAAATGAATTTCTTCATCTTCTAAAACTGCTTTTAAAGCAGGCTCAACAATAGTTTCCATTTTTAAAAACCATTGTGCAGAAATTTTAGGTTCAATAACTTCTTTTGTTCTTTCAGAAGTTCCTACTTTATGTATATGCTGCTCAATTTTGACTAAATAGCCTAAACTTTCTAATTCTTTTGTAATTTCTTTTCTAACAACAAATCTATCTTTTCCTTCATAATGCAATCCATAAGAATTTAAAGAGGCATCATCATTAAAAATATCAATAACTTCTAAATTGTGCTTTTCACCTAAAGCTTTATCATTTTGATCGTGTGCAGGTGTTACTTTTAAACAACCTGTACCAAATTCAATATCAACATAGTCATCTTCAATAATTGGAATTATTCTATTTGCAATAGGCACAATTGCCTTTTTACCTTTTAAATGTGTAAAACGTTTGTCGTTTGGGTTGATACAAATAGCTGAATCCCCTAAAATAGTTTCAGGTCGTGTAGTTGCAATTGTTAAGACATCATTACTACCTTCAATTTTATAATTTACATAGTATAAATTTCCTTGCTTTTCTTCAAAAATTACTTCTTCATCAGATAACGTAGTTTTTGCTGAAGGATCCCAATTTACCATTCTGTATCCTCGATAAATTAACCCTTTATTATATAAATCAATAAAAACTTTATTTACAGCTTCACTTAAATCTTTATCCATGGTAAATTTAGTGCGTTCCCAATCACAAGATGCTCCAAGCTTTTTTAACTGTTCTAAAATTATCCCTCCGTGTTCATCAGTCCATTCCCACGCGTGTTTTAAAAACTCATCACGCGTTAAATCTGATTTATTAATTCCTTGCGTCTTTAATTTAGCAACAACTTTAGCCTCTGTAGCAATAGATGCATGGTCAGTTCCAGGAACCCAACAAGCGTTAAAACCTTTTAGCCTAGCCCTTCTAATTAGTACATCTTGAATCGTATTATTCAACATATGTCCCATATGTAAAACGCCTGTTACATTTGGTGGTGGAATTACAATTGTGTATGGCTCTTTTTCATTTGGAGTAGAATGAAAATAGTTATTTTTCATCCAGTAGTCATACCATTTATTCTCTATATTTTGAGGATTGTATTTTGTAGCTAAACTCATTTTGGTCTAATATTTGTAATATAATTCGCAAATGTACAATTATAAGAGATAACATAAAATATTTTGAAAGCATAAAAAAATAACTAACTTTACACTTTAAATACCCAAATTATGAAAAAAATTATGACATTATTATTTATTGGTTTTATAACATTCTCAATAAATGCTCAAGAAAAAGAAGTTGTTCAAACTGTTCAAGACCCTAATGCACCTGGAATTGAGTTTGAAAATGAAATGATTGATTACGGAAAAATTGATTTAAATGCTGATGGAGTTCGTGTTTTTAAATTTAAGAATACTGGTAAATCTCCTTTGGTTATTAGCAATATAAAATCTAGTTGTGGCTGCACGGTTCCTAAAAAACCAACAGAACCAATTATGCCTGGTGAAACTGGTGAAATTGAAGTAAAATATGATACTAAAAGACCAGGTGGTTTTTCTAAAATGATTACAGTATCATCAAATGCTCCTGGAGCTCCAATAAGATTGCGAATTAAAGGAATTGTTTTAAAGCCTGAATCTGTTATTCAAAAGGCTAAATCAACTATTTCATCAAAATAAAAATATTGTTTTGTATAAAAAAGACTTTCTTCGATAAGAAAGTCTTTTTTATTTTAACATGTTTTCTAATTCGAACTGGTATTCGTAGTCTTTACCATTTCGTTCAATCACTAGTTTAATTTTTTTGTTTTCTTTCTGATAGAATTTTTCAACAATTTCTTCGAGTTTTAAATTGTAGGTATATTTTCCATTAATTTTAATTACGATATCATTTTCCTGCAAACCAGCTCTATATGCAGGGGAACCTTCTCTTAATTTAAATATTTTATAGGTTGGCTTAAAAGTGTACTTATAATTATAATTCAAGACAACGCTACTCTTCATAACTCCTTCTTCTTTATTAGACAATACAATATTAGAGTAATCTTGTTCTTTTACTAATAATTTCCCATTATAGGCAAGTTCAATTCCGCTCATGTTATATCTAAAAGGTTCTTTAAATGAAGTTCCTTTTCTTAGAGTAATTATCTCATTTTTATAATCAAAAATAACGATAAAACGTTTTAATATACTTGCACCTATACTTCCATTTCTACTTTTAAATTGAAGAGCGTTTGCAATTGAAATAGAATCAGGAAATGAAACAGTTGGGTTACGTAATTCAAATTTCCCTAAAACCAACCCTTTTATAAAAGCTCTTTTACCGTGAATGGTTCCACTCAAACCTTCCCCCAAAAAATCAATAAAAAACTTTTTAGGGACTACAATATTTGGGTGTGTATTTTCAAATAACCACATCGCATCACTTCCACCAGAATCAATCAATAATTTCACTGGTGTAATTTCGTTTGTTAAAGGATCTAATTTTGCACCAATATTTATATAAGGCTTTAATTTGTATAGTTCTAAATTAAACGTTTCGCATTTCTTACATTTTTTGTAGTTGTATGATTCTGGTTTATAAAATGTAACCTTTTTTAAATTATAGTTAATTTTAATTACAAAATCTTTTAAAATCTCATAACCAATAATTCCATGTATAGTAAGCCCAAGTTTTGAAGATAAATCAAAACTATCATCAAAAACAACATACAAGTTTTGATTTTGACTAACAATATTTTTAAAACTAAACCTATTATTTTTAGATAGGATAGCATCAATGGCTTCTTCACTTCCTAAACCTTTTAACTTAATTTTTTTTACATTATTAAGCTGCAATGAATCCTTTGTATTAATGTTGAACAAAATAGTTGCACCTACTCCAGAATCTAAAATAAAATTTAACTCTTTACCATTCACCTCAATTGGAAAAACAATTAAATTATTCATTAGTTTAAATGATACCACTTGTTTTGTTGCTTTATTAGTTAATGTAAATTTACTTTGCGAAAAACATACATTCGACCAACAAAAAAAACAAATCACATATATAAAATGTCTAATATTTCTATCCAAAATTATTTTACAATTTAATTTAGAGTAAACTACAAAAAAGGTTTATGCTAGCATAACTTTTATGAAAACTTTAACCAACAACATTTAAATAAAAAATCGCTAATTTTAAAATATATTTCGCAATTTTGTGGTATCAATTATAAATCAAATTATAATGCCAAAAATATCTCATAAGGGTAAAAAGATGCCTGAATCACCAATAAGAAAATTAGTTCCTTTTGCTGAAAGTGCAAAAAAAAGAGGAGTTAACGTTTTTCATCTAAATATTGGTCAACCTGATATAAAAACACCAGATATTGCGCTAGAAGCAATTAAAAACAATACGATTGAAGTTTTAGCTTACAGTAGATCTGAAGGATCTGATGAATACCGACAAAAACTTGCAAATTATTACCAACAACACGATATAAATGTTGCTGCTAATGAGATTATAATTACTACGGGAGGATCTGAGGCATTATTATTTGCAATGGGTAGTGTTTGTGATCCTGGTGATGAAATTATTATTCCAGAACCATTTTATGCTAATTACAATGGATTTTCAACAGCTTCAGGAGTTCAAATTGTTCCAGTAATTTCAAAAATTGAAGATAATTTTGCACTACCTCCTATTGAAGAATTCGAAAAATTAATTTCTTCAAATACCAAAGCAATATTAATTTGTAATCCAGGAAATCCAACTGGTTATTTATATTCGAAAGAAGAAATTCAAAAACTGGCTGAGATTGTAAAACAATACGATTTATTTTTAATTGCCGATGAAGTATATAGAGAATTTGTATACGACAATGTACAACATCAATCTGTATTAAGTAATTTTGGGCTAGAGGAAAATGCTATTATAATTGACTCTGTATCAAAAAGATATAGTATGTGTGGTGCCCGCATAGGCTGTTTAGTTTCAAAAAATAAGGATGTAATAAGTACAGCCCTAAAATTTGCACAAGCTCGTTTAAGTCCGCCTACATTTGCTCAAATTGCTAGTGAGGCAGCTCTAGAAACTCCACAATCTTATTTTGATGAAGTAACAGTTGAATACAAAGCTAGAAGAGATCTTTTAATCTCAGAATTAGGCACAATTGAAGGCATCAAGGTTGCATCTCCAAAAGGTGCTTTTTACTGTGTTGTTGAACTTCCTGTTGATAATGCCGATAAATTTGCACAATGGTTACTTGAAGATTTTAATGTAAATAATGAAACTGTTATGGTTGCTCCAGCTGCAGGTTTTTATTCTAGTAAAGGTTTTGGAACAAAACAAATTAGAATAGCATATGTTTTAAAAAAAGAAGATTTAATCGCTGCAGTTAAAATTTTAAAAGCAGGAATTACAGAATACAACAAACATTAATTGAATATTCAAGAAAACATATCTTTAAAGAAATACAACACGTTTGGCATTGAAGCGAAAGCAAAACGTTTTGTTACAGTAAATACTGTAAAAGAATTAAATGAAATCATTTCGCTTGAAAAAGATGTTTTTTTATTAGGAGGAGGAAGTAATATGCTACTAACTTCTAATATTAAAAAATTAGTAGTTCATATAAATTTAAAAGGAATTATTGTTAATGATACTTTAAAAGACGAAGTATTAGTAACAGCTGAAGCTGGCGAAAATTGGCATGAATTTGTGCTTTGGTGTATTTCTCAAAATTATGGCGGATTAGAAAATTTATCTTTAATTCCTGGGAATGTTGGCACATCACCTATACAAAATATTGGCGCTTATGGTGTTGAAATTAAAGATACTTTTCATCAATTAGAAGCCCTTGAAATTAAAACTGGAAATATAAAAACTTTTAAGAATGAAGATTGTGACTTCGGTTATCGAAATTCTATTTTCAAAAATGAATTAAAGAATAAATACATTATAATTAATGTAACTTTTAAACTCACAAAAAATAAACATAAAACCAATACTTCCTACGGAGCCATATCTACACTTTTACAACATAAAGAAGCGCCGACAATTAAAGATATTTCAAATGCTGTTATTCAAATAAGACAAAGTAAATTACCTGACCCTAAAGAAATTGGAAATAGTGGTAGTTTCTTTAAAAATCCGATAATAGATGCTATTTCTTTTAATACTTTAAAAGAAAAATATCCGAAAATTCCATATTATGTTGTTTCTGATACTGAATTTAAAATACCTGCTGGTTGGTTAATTGAGCAATGTGGCTTTAAAGGCAAACGTTTTGGTAATACGGGAGTGCATAGTAAACAAGCACTTGTTTTAGTAAATTATGGCAACGCAACTGGACAAGAAATTTATAGTTTAGCTGAAAAAATTCAGAAAAAAGTTAAAACTATTTTTAATATTGACTTGGCGATTGAAGTAAATATAATTTAAATTGTTACTTCTAACAATTTACAATATTTAGAGAATAATGTTACTTTTTTAGCAATTGATGGAATCAATATTGTTTCTCCAAGACGAATAGTTTCCGTAGCACTAAAAATTTTAATTTCAGCACTTCCCTCCACACACATAAAAATAATAAACGAATCTATTTGGGAATAATCAAGTTCTGTTTTTCCTTTTAAAGGAATAAAATTAGTTTTAAAATATTCACAAGAAACAACTTCATTTAAAACATTTTTCTCTTTGGTGTACTCTCTTTTTGCTTCAACGTTATCACTTAAATTTAAAGCTTCAATAGCAAGTTCCGTATGTAACTCTCTTTCATTACCTTCATCATCAACTCTATCAAAATCATAAATTCTATACGTAATATCTGAGGTTTGTTGAATTTCTGCTAAAACCACACCTGATCCAATTGAGTGCACAGTTCCAGTTTCTATAAAAAAGGCATCACCACTTTTTACATACACTTCATTTAAAACAGGCACTATATTTTTATCTTTTAATAAAGATATATATTGATTTGGAGTTAACTTTTCCTTAAAACCTAAAATCAATCTTGCAGTTTCCTCGGCCTGCATAATGTACCACATTTCAGTTTTTCCAAAAGAATTATGACGTGCTTTTGAAAGTTTGTCATTTGGATGTACTTGAACAGATAAATCTTTTTCTGCATCAATAAACTTAATTAATAGAGGGAAATTATTTCCAAAATTAGCATAGTTATTTTTTCCAATTAAATCAGATTTATAGTTTTCTAATAACTCCCTTAGAGAAGTATCTTTCAAAACTCCGTTTGAAACAATAGAAACTGATTCATCAACATCAGAAATTTCCCAACTTTCCCCAATATTTTGTAAGTCAGATTTTTTATTGAATTGAGTTATTAATTTGGTTCCTCCCCAAATTTTTTCTTTTAATATTGGTTTAAATTTTAAAGGATAATTTAACATTAATTAATAAGCTCTTTTAAAGAATTAATTACATAATCAATCTCTTCAATTGTATTAAACTTACTAAATGAAAATCGAATTGACGTTTTGTTTGCTTCATTTCCTGTGAGAAACTCATTTAATACATGAGATCCTTTGTTACTTCCACTTTGGCAAGCACTACCTCCTGATACTGCAATTCCTTTAAGATCTAAATTAAAAAGCAACATTGGGTATTCCTTAGGGAATCGAACATTTAAAATAATATAGCTACTTGAATTTTCATCTTGTGAGTACCCGTTAAATTGAATTCCTTCAAAATTCTTTTTTAACTCCTGAATAAAGTAGCTTTTTACTGCTTGAATATATGTTGATTCTTCCTTCAAATTATCACAAGCAACTTGAAGTGCCTTTTCCATTCCTAGAATGCTATGTAAATTTTCTGTTCCTGCTCTAGCTCCTCTCTCTTGCTCACCTCCATGTAAAATTGGATTGATACCAAAACCTTTTTTAATATAGGCAAAGCCAACACCTTTTGGACCGTGAAATTTATGAGCACTCGATACAAAAAAATCGATTGGAGTTTGTTCAACATCAATTTTAAAATGACCAATTGCTTGCACAGCATCTGAGTGAAATAATGCATTATTCGAAACACATAATTCCGAGACTTTTTTAATATCTAATAAATTTCCAATCTCATTATTTACATACATTAAACTAACTAATACTTTTTCATTAGTTTGTTGAAGTAATTCTTCCAAATGGGTATAATTAACTCCTCCTTTTTCATCTAAATCAACCCAATTAACATTTATCTTAAACTCTTTGACAAGATTATCTAGCGTATGTAAAATGGCGTGATGCTCAATTTTTGATGAAATTATTGTAGTTACTTTTAAATTTGTCACCGCATTTCTTAAAATTAAATTATCGGCTTCACTAGCACCAGCGGTAAATATAATTTCATTTGCAGCTGCATTAAACTGTTTTGCAATATTTTTTCGAGCCGTTTCAACCAGAGATTTTGATTTTCTTCCAGTTTGATGAGTGGAAGATGGATTACCATAATAATTGATCATTGTTTCTGTAATTACATCAATTACTTCAGGTAAAATTGGAGTTGTAGCGGCGTTATCTAAATAAATATTTTTCATCAAAAACAAAAGTAATTAAAATAGTTGGTATCATTTAACGTTGAATTACTTAAAACTCTTATTTTTGCTTTGAAAATTCTGAATAAATGAAAAAATTAATAACACTTTCTATCGCTTTCTTATTATTATCGTGTAACGACGGAGATTTTGATGTTCCTATATTTGAATTTACATCAGATGTTGCAAGTTGTGGAGAATATATCTTATATATTTCAAATGATAGTAATACTGAAGTTTTAGCATTGAATTTAAATACAACACATATTAATAGTAACTTGGGTGAAAAATCACATACTATTTCTTCTTCAATGGTGAATTATAGAATTTTTGATGAAGGAATTGATAGTAATTATTTTTGTGCTTCTATCCCTCCGTCCTCTCCAAATATTGTAAAGGAATTAATTGCAGAAAGCGGAATAATTAATATAACTACAAGAGAGATAATTACAAACAATGTAGTAACAGGTTATAATTACACTATAACATTTTCAGAGTTATTATTTAACGATAATAATGAACGTATTCTCTTAGAAAGTCTAGACTTTGGTGAATTTATTTTGAACCTTTAGAATTCTGATAAATATAAACTTCAGTTGCTCCTAAACCATATTTTTGAAAAGAAGCTTCGTACCATTTTACATTATAGTTTTTAAATAAATATGATAATTCCGTTTTTAGAACACCTGCGCCGACACCGTGAATAAAAACAATTTTAGGAATTCTATTTTTAATTGCAAATTCTAATTTATGCTTTGCTTCATTAATCTGAATATTTAACATATCATAATTATCCATACCTTTTGAAGACCTTGTTAATTGGCCAATATGTAAATCTACTTCCATTGGAGGTAACTTATCTTGCCTATTAGCAGTTTTAAATTTCGGTGTATTCTTTTTTGATGTTGTATGATTTATTTTTTCTAATAAGCCTTCATTTGAAATATCACTAAACTTTGAAAGCTCTTTTTGACTCTCTTTTATTACAACAAGCTCTTTAGGTAAAAAGTCGAAAGGAAAACCATCTTCGGTTTCAATTACAATTTTATCTACAGCAACACTAATAACTTTACCCTTTATAACATCATCTAGTACAGCAACAACATCTCCTACTTTAAAATCCATTTTTTTACAATTTATTTACGTTATGGGTTATTAAAAACTTTTTCTTAACTTTTATTTAATTTTAAAAAAATAACAAAGCAAAGTTATAATATTATTTTTGTCGAAAATAGAATAATGATACAAACTGTGGCAACAAATACTAAACATTTTTTTGAACAAGCACTAGTCAATTTAAAAATTGATTCTACAAGAATGAATTTACTTGATAAAATAGCTTTAAAAATTGTTGATGAACTTAAAAATAATACTCCCATAAACCTAAATTATATTTGTACACATAATAGCAGAAGAAGTCAATTAGCGCAAGTTTGGAGCTTTTATGCTACACATTATTTTAAAATTCAACATATTCATAGTTTTTCAGGAGGAACAGCTGTGACTTCATTTCATAGAAATACTGTTAAAACACTTCAAGAAGTTGGATTTAAATTTCAACTTTTAGAGTTTTCACATCAAAACCCAGAATATTTAATAAGCTATAAAAATAGTATAAATACCATTATTGGCTTTTCTAAGCTTTACTCGGACACACACAATAAAAAACCATTTATAGCAATTACTACTTGTTCAAATGCCGATGAAAATTGCCCATTCATTCCAGATGCAATTCAACGCTTTCACCTACCTTTTAACGATCCTAAAGATTTTGACAATACATTATATAAAACTGAAAAATATTTAGAAACGAACAAACAAATAGCTGGTGAAATTCATTATATTTTTAATTTAATTAAAAAATCTATCTAATATTTTTTTGTAAATTCGTCTTATCAATTTTAATCAAAACTTTAAATTAGAAAAAGATGGATCAAACGCAACCAAAAAATTATCTTGTTGAATCAATTTTAGTAACCATATTTTGTTGTCTTCCTTTTGGAATTGCTGGAATTGTATTTGCGTCACAAGTAAATTCAAAATTCGCATCAGGAGATTTCGAAGGAGCTCAAAAAGCTTCTTCCGATGCAAAAAAATGGATGAAATGGGGATTATTTTCAGGTATTACAATAGTTATTTTATACGCAATTTTTGTGTTTTTAATTGGAGGAGCAGCTATTATGGGAATGGGAGATTTTTAATCAAAACATTCTATGAAAATAAAACATATAGGAATACTATTTTTGGCAGCAGGAATAGTATTTCTTTATTATTATGTGAATCCAAGTGATGTAAACTTTTTCCCTAAGTGTCCTTTATATGTTACTACCGGTATTTATTGTCCAGGTTGTGGCAGTCAAAGAGCAACTCATCAACTTTTACAATTTAACTTATTAGGCGTTTTACAACAAAATATATTATACTTTGCCGGTATAATTTTAATTGTATACCACGTTATTGTAACTTCATTAAATTTATATGTAAAAAAGAATTTCTACAATTATTTATATCATCCTAAAACTCCTATTATAATTTTAATTGTAGTTATTATTTATTGGATTTTAAGGAATATTCCTTACTACCCTTTCAATATGTTAGCTCCTAATTAGTATTTTTGACTAGGAAGTTCTATTTAATAAACTATAAAATTGTATTAAATAGAAAACACTCGTTTAATTTAATAAACGAGTGTTTTAGCTAGTTGGTAGAAATTAATTCAATCAATCTATAAGTTTTAGAATTTTAGCTTGGTAAAATACTAAAAATCTATAAAAACCAAATATTAATTGGATATAAAAATAGTAAATTTTTAGCCTTAATTCAAAGAAAGTTATTAACATTCAAGTCATTAAATATAAATACTTCAATATTTAATAGCTTGTATTACATTATCTACAATCAGCAATAAAGTAACTTTTTTAACATTTTCAACATTCAAAAAATAAGTATATTTGCATTATAAATTTTTATAAATGAAACTTATTTTTATTACTATAGGATTATTAAGTTTGGGTATCGCTGGCTTAGCAATAAAACTTTGGCTTAAAAAAGATGGTAAATTTGCAGGTACTTGCGCAAGCCAAAACCCTCATTTAAATAAAGAAGGTGAATCTTGTGGATATTGCGGGAAAATTCCTGATCATCAATGCACAAGAAAATAATAAATGACTGAATACTTATTTATTACTTTTATCGTAGTTTTTTGTATTCAATTTATATATTATATTTTTATTTTTGGTTTCTTTTCTTTTAATAAATACAAACCATTAACAAGTAATTTTGATCAACCTGTTTCTGTACTGATTTGTGCTAAAAATGAAGCTCAAAATTTAAGTAAACATCTTCCATTATACTTAGATCAAGATTATAAAAATTTTGAATTAGTTTTAATTAACGACTGTTCGACTGATGCTACATTAGAAATTTTTAGAAAATTTAAAGAAGAAAATCCTTCACAAATAAAAATTGTTGATGTTATAGCCAATGAACAATTTTGGGGAAGTAAAAAATATGCCCTTACACTAGGAATTAAGGCTGCAAGCTATGAACATTTGCTTTTTACAGATGCAGATTGTAAACCTGGCTCTAAAAATTGGATTAAAGAAATGACTTCATTCTTTAATGAAAAAAAACAACTAATTTTAGGCTATGGCGCTTATGAAAAGGTTGAAAATTCTTTATTAAATAAACTTATTAGATTTGAAACACTAGTAACAGCTATTCAATATTTTTCATATTCAAAAATTGGAATTCCATATATGGGTGTTGGCAGAAATTTAGCCTATACTAAAACTAAATTTTTTAGTGTTAATGGTTTTATAAATCATATGAAAATTAAATCTGGAGATGATGATTTATTTATCAACCAAATTGCTACAAAAACTAATACTACTAATTGTATAAGCCCTAATAGCTTTACTGTATCTGCTCCTAAGCTCACTTTTAAAGAGTGGATTCAACAAAAAAGAAGACATGTTTCAACTGCTTCACATTATAAAAATTTTCATAAACTTTTATTAGGACTTTTTTACAGCACTCAACTACTCTTTTGGACTATTAGCCTTATTTTATTTACTACTTTATACCAATGGCAGTTCGTTTTAATTTTAGTTCTTGTTCGTATATTAATCCAATATAGTATTATTTGGACTTCTGCAAAAAAACTAAATGAAAAAGATTTAGTACTTCTAGCTCCATTTTTAGAGATATTTTTAATTGTCATACAAATGTCTATCTTTATAAAAAATCTTATATCAAAACCGACACATTGGTAAAAAAGAATATTGAAATTACAGATTTAATTGAGAAAGCTAGAAAAAAGGATCAAAAAGCTTTTAATACGTTATTAAACACCTATTGGAGTGATGTTTATAAATTTCAATTTTTAAAAACTGAAAATGAAGATGAAGCTGAAGATATTACTATAAAAACATTTTCAAAAGCATTTGATAAAATTCATTTATACAATGAACGCTACAATTTTAAAACTTGGCTAATTTCTATTTCAAAAAATATTTTTTTAGATCACCTGAGAAAACAACGTACCGAAACAATCTCGTTAAACAAAAAAGAATCTGAAGCTTATAAAATTTCTGATGAAACTCCTTCTGCTGAAGATCAACTTATTATTGAACAAAATTTAGTTCAATTAAGAAATTATATTAAAAAGTTGAAACCTAACTATCAAGAAATTATAAACCTTCGATATTTTAGAGAAATGAGTTATAAGGAAATTGCAGATACTCTAGATGAGCCTATGAATAATGTTAAAGTAAAATTGTTAAGGGCTAAAAAATTATTAGCAGAAATAATTAAAAAAACTTCATAAAATTGATTTTAAGAAAATTAAGCTGGATCAAAAAGCTAGGGCCTGGTTTACTTTTTGCTGGTGCCGCAATAGGTGTTTCACATTTGGTTCAATCTACAAGAGCGGGTGCTAATTTTGGCTTTGGCTTAGTATGGGCTTTGGTGTTGATTCATATTGTGAAATACCCATTTTTTCAGTTCGGACCTCGTTATGCAACTGCTACTGGAGAAAGTTTACTAGATGGGTATAGGAGATTAGGAAAAGGAGTACTTCTCACCTATTTCGTATTAAATTTAGCAACTATGTTTACTATTCAAGCTGCAGTTACTATAGTTACTGCTGGCTTAGCTGCCAATTTATTTGGAATAACAACAAACCCTATTATTTGGAGTATATTCATAACATTAATATGTGCTACGTTGTTAGTTATTGGTAAATATAAATTACTAGATAATTTAATGAAAATTATTATTATAACATTAACTCTAAGTACTATCATTGCGCTTATAGTTGCAACATTTCAAAAAGAATCCGTTTATAATTTTACTCAAATTCTTCCCGAAGGGAGTATTGAAGTTGGTTTTTTAATTGCATTCTTAGGATGGATGCCTGCCCCTCTTGATGTATCGATTTGGCAATCACTTTGGGCGATTGAAAAACAAAAAGACACTTCGTTTAAATTCAATACAAAACAAGCAATTTTTGATTTTAATATTGGGTTTATTGCAACCCTATTTTTAGGAATTTGCTTTGTCTCGCTTGGTGCCATTGTTATGTTTAATTCTGGTGAAATTCTTAGTGAAAGTGCTGTAAAGTTTTCACAACAATTAATTACGCTTTACACAAAAAATTTAGGCTCTGAGGTTTATATTTTTATTGCAGCTGCAGCTTTCACAACAATGTTTAGTACTACTATTACAACACTAGATGCTTCTCCAAGAGCGATGACGAGAACGTATAATTTACTTACCAACAAATCACATAAAAATATGTACTGGTTTTGGATTGGATTTCTTGCTATTGGAACCATTGCAATATTACTTTTTTTTATGTCTGAAATGGGCGTACTCATTAAAATTGCAACTATTTTATCCTTTTTAACTGCACCTTTTTTTGCAATCATTAATTACTTATTAATTTCTGGAAAACACACTCCTAAAAAATGGAGACCATCTCTTCAACTTAAAATTCTGAGTTGGTTTGGAATCATATTTCTTATTGGTTTTAGTATTTGGTACCTTTTTAGTTTATAAATTCTTTGTATTTTTGCAATCAATTTTATTGAAATGAGCGAAGAAACAATTACAACTAAAACACAAAAACCAAAATGGTTGCGCGTAAAGCTTCCTGTTGGTAAAAAATATACTGAATTAAGAGGTATTGTAGATAAATATAAATTAAACACAATCTGTACAAGTGGAAGTTGCCCTAACATGGGGGAATGTTGGACTGAAGGAACTGCAACTTTTATGATTTTAGGTAATATTTGCACACGTTCTTGTGGATTTTGTGGTGTAAAAACAGGTAGGCCTGAAACAGTAGATTGGGAAGAACCTGAAAAAGTAGCACGCTCAATTCAGTTAATGAAAATTAAGCACGCTGTAATCACTTCAGTAGATAGAGATGATATTAAAGATGGTGGCTCTATTATTTGGGCGGAAACAATTAATGCAATAAGAAGAGCGAATCCTAATACAACTTTAGAAACATTAATTCCTGATTTTCAAGGAAATAAAACTAATATTGATAGAATATTAGCTGTTGCTCCAGAAGTAATTTCTCATAATTTAGAAACCGTTAGACGTTTAACACGTGAAGTTAGAATTCAGGCACGCTATGATCGAAGTTTGGAGGTTTTAAAATATATGAAAGATCAAGGACAACGTAGAACAAAGTCTGGAATCATGCTTGGCTTAGGTGAAACTGAAGAAGAAGTTCTGGAAACTTTACAAGATTTAGCCAACTCAAAAGTTGATATTGTTACGATTGGGCAGTATTTACAGCCTTCAAAAAAGCATTTACCTGTTAAAGAGTTTATAACTCCTGAACAATTTGATAAATATAAGATTGCTGCTTTAGAAATGGGTTTTAAATATGTTGAAAGTGGAGCTTTGGTTCGCTCATCATATAAAGCACAACGACATTTAGTTTAATATCCGTATTCATTTTATAATCAAAGTATTAACTATAAATTAACAATCACTCATTATTTTTGGCATAGGTATTGAAGCTATTTGAATGAAACAAGTTACTTGCAAAACTTTGTTTTCATTATGTAAATTTTGAGTTAATTGACAAAAAAAGCGCTTTAAAAGCGCTTTTTTTATAAATACTATTAAAATAAATTTACTTAATCAACTCTCCATTTTCAAGTAAAATATCATACACATAACCATATCCAAAATCTTTGTCCAACGTTATTGATCCTCTAAAAGTAACCGTATCACCAACTTTTACAAACTCATTAGTAGTAACTGTTAAACTTTTTTTACCATCAAATTGAGAACCATCAGCAATATGAATCCAATTCTTATCCAAAATTCCATTATTAACTTTCACAACTTTACCACGTACCAAAATATTTTTTTTCTCAAAAGATTTTTTATCTGAAAAAATCAATTCTAATACAGTTCCACCTTCAGGTTGTTCAATTTTTTCCAATTCTTGTGTAACTTTATCCGTACCAACATGTGGATCTTTTCTTTCTACCTTGGTCGCTTTTTCCGAAGTCCTAATTTTGTCGGCAAACGTTATAGAATTAAAAGTTCGCTCTAATTCTTTGCTCTCAAAATTTTTCATTACCATTCCATTATCGTAATAATAAATTTCTCCAACACTTACAGGTGCTTTTGATATTGCCATCCAATATTTTTTCTCGTCCTCATTTACATAAATATAGGTGTAATTACCTCCATCTAAAGATTCTATAATTTGTATTTTATGAGCTACCTTAGAAGCTTGATTTGTATTCGTTTTAGTTTCGATCTTAGAATAATTTTTATCGTTCTTACAAGCTGTAAATAGTAGTATACTAAATATTAGTACAACAAATGTTTTTATATTTTTCATTTTTATTGAGATTAATTTTCACAAATGTAACATTTATTACAGTTGTAAAGTATGACATTAATCACCAATCAATTTTATTTAATCCTTTACTTTTCAAATAGCTATTTACCTTACTAAAATGTTGATTTCCAAACCAATAACCTCTATTCGCGCTTAATGGTGATGGATGTCCTGAAGTTAAAATATAATGTTTACTAGAATTAATTTTTAAACCTTTCTTTTTAGCAAAACCACCCCAAAGTAAAAAAACTACATTCTCTTTATCTTCTGAAATTTTTGAAATTACTGCATCTGTGAATTGTTCCCATCCTTTCTTTTGATGTGAGCCCGCATTGTGAGCTCTCACTGTCAATGTTGCGTTTAGTAAAAGTACTCCTTGCTTAGCCCAACGCTCTAAATTTCCGCTTTTTGGATAATCAATTTTCAAATCAGTAGCAATTTCTTTAAAAATATTAATTAATGAAGGTGGATGAGCAATTCCATCATTTACGGAAAAACTTAAACCATTTGCCTGTCCATGACCATGATAAGGATCTTGACCAATAATTACTACTTTCAAATTGTTAAAATCACACAAATTAAATGCTTCAAAAATTTGATTCCCTTTTGGATAACAAGTAGTTGATTTATACTCTTCTCTTACAAAATTTGTAAGTTCTTTAAAATAGGGTTTTTCAAACTCCTCAAATAATATTTTTTCCCAGCTTTCAGCAATTTTCACATTCATGGTGGCTATTCGTCTTAAATTTATACTTTTGTCGTACTTTCAAAAGTAGCAATTTTTTATGAGTAGTATTTCAGAAAAAACATTAATAGATTTAGAATTAGCAACTATTTTACAAACAGTAAGTGAATTTTGTATTTCTGACCTAGGTAAAACGGAAACGTTACAAATAAAACCTTTATCTAACCTACAAAAACTTCAACCTGAGCTTCAAAAAGTGAATGAGTATTTGTCTTCATTTGTGAATGAAAATAGAGTTCCTAATCATCATTTTGATGATATTCAAAAAGAAATTCATTTATTAAACATTGAAAATAGCTATTTAGAACCTGCTTCATTTTTAAAAATTCTTAATACTGGTACTACTATTTTTGAATTGTTGCAGTTTTTTAAAAAATTCAAAGATTATTATCCATTTCTTTTTAATTTTTCAGAAAAAATTGAATATCAAAAAGTAATAGTACAAAACATTGAAAGAGTAATCACTCCTTTTGGAGAAATTGATGAAAAATCATCTCCTCTTTTAAAGCAAATTAGAAATGATATAAATAGAGTGCGCTCTAAAATTAGCGGAAGCTTTAGCAAAGCATTGAGTCAATATAGTTCAGCTGGTTACTTAGATGAAATTAGAGAATCTGTAATTGATAATCAGCGAGTTTTAGCCGTAAGTGCCATGCATAGAAGGAAAGTAAAAGGGAGTATGGTTGGAAGCTCTAAAACTGGAAACATTGTTTATATTGCTCCAGAAGCAACTTTACAATTTAGCCGTGAACTTCAAAATTTAATGTATGACGAACACCAGGAAATTATACGTATTTTAAAAGAGTTAACAAACTCACTTAGAGTGTTTACTCCAGATTTAATAAATTATCAAAGCTTTTTAACTCAATTAGATGTTATTGCCGCAAAAGCTAAATATGCACAAAAAATAAATGGTATACTCCCTAAAATTACGTCGGAAAAAAGAATTTATTTAAAAGATGCTTACCATCCAATATTATTATTAAAAAATAATGAGCAACAACTAAAAACAGTTCCACAAACGTTAGAACTAAATAAAGAACAACAAATAATTGTTATTTCTGGACCTAATGCTGGTGGTAAAAGTATTGCTTTAAAAACTATTGGGCTACTTCAGGTTATGCTACAAAGTGGCTTATTAATTCCTGTGCACGAACGCTCCTCAACTTCTTTTTTTGATAAAATACTAACTGATATTGGAGATAATCAATCTATTGAAAATCAACTAAGTACTTATAGCTATCGACTAAAAAATATGCGCAATTTTTTACGAAGGTGTAATACAAATACTTTATTTTTAATTGATGAATTTGGAACAGGAAGTGATCCTGAGCTAGGTGGAGCTTTAGCCGAGATTTTTTTAGAAGAATTTTACACAAAAGGTGCGTTTGGTATTATTACCACACATTATTCAAATTTAAAAGTTTTAGCAAATGAATTAGAAAATGTGTCAAATGCCAATATGCAGTTTGATGAAAAAACATTAGAGCCTTTGTATAAACTATTTATAGGTCAAGCCGGAAGCTCATTTACTTTTGAAGTTGCACAAAAAAATGGAATTCCTTTTAGTTTAATTAACAAGGCTAAAAAACGTGTTGAAGGCGAAAAAGTTAGGTTAGATAAAACTATTTCTAAACTTCAAAAAGAACGTAATAAACTACAGAAAACTTCTGAAACACTAGATAAAGAAAAATCTTTAGCTATTGAAAAAACAGAAAATTTGAATGAAAAACAATTAAAAATTCAAGAAAAATTAGAAAGTTTTCAGGAGCTATATGATAGCAATCAGAAAATGCTAATACTTGGTAGAAAAACAAATGAGTTACTTCATAAATATTTTCAAACAAATAACAAAAAGCAATTAATAGCAGATTTTAACAATTGGGTTATCATTGAAAAAACAAAACACCTCAAAAAGAACCCACCAAAACCTAAAACGAAAATTCAAAAAAAACAAGTTAAGGTTGAAAAGCTCAAAGCTGAGAAAAAATTAAAAACAGTTGAAACTGAAGTCTTAGCAGAAGTTATAAAAGTTAGAGAAGTTAAAAAATCAAAAGAACAAAAAATAGCGAAACAAAAAGCTAATTATATTTTTAAGGTAAACGATAAAGTACGAATTGAAGGAAGTAATTCTTGCGGAACCATAGATAAAATTGAAAAAAAGAATGCTTTTATAAACTATGGGAATTTTACTACAAAAACAACTTTAAGTAAACTTGAACTAGTAGAGTCTACTAAAAAGTAAGTATAACTTTTAGTAAATATATCATTTTTAACAATTTAGATTTGTTCCAAACAATTTAATCGTTAAATTTATCCGGCTAAAATAAAATCATGCTAAATTATTTTAAAGCATTTTCGTTTTTTTTATTGTGGGCATTAATTGCTCTAATTTCTCATTCTTATTTAAGTGCTTCATTTTATGAGAATTGCACTAGTAATTCTGAAATTTCATCAAAAGAGAGTATTGCTGAAGAAAAACAATTTGTAATCACTGATGAATTCAACAACATTATTTATAATTTTCCAGAAGGGTTTATCATAAACAAAAACAATAATAAATATACAAGTCCAAAAGAAATTTTAAATTTAGTTGATAGTATACAACGAGTTTTAATTTATGATTATTCAAAGGAATTGCATATTACAGGTAAATATCTCAAAAGTGAACTAGCAAACACATCTGGCGAAAATATGGGCTTGCAACGTGCAAATTCCCTTAAACAAGAATTAGTTACACTAGGAATAGATGCATCAAAGATTAAGGTTTCCGAAGAGATTGCAAATTTTGAATATATAAATGGCCAATTTAGTAATGGTATAAAAATAAATTTTAATACGCTAAAACAATATAAAATTGATAGTATTGAATTTGAAATAACGAATAAAAAGCTATATCTTGAATTTGTAAATGACAGCATTATAGTAAATAACGATTTAATCAAGTATGCAAATAACCTTAAATTCTATTCGAAAAAATATCCAGCAAAAAAAATTGTTATTACAGGACATACAGATAATTTAGGGTATTTTGATAAAAATTTGGTCACTGGGTTGAAAAATGCAAATACTCTTAAAGATTATTTTATAGAAAACGGTATTGACAACATTAAAATTGAAACCTTTTCAAAAGGAGAATCTGAACCAATTGCTGATAAAACAACTGAAAAAGGAAGAGCATTAAATAGAAGAATTGAAGTAACATTAATTAATTAAAATATGCTTTTATCAATATTTTCAAATCCGAATGTAGCACACCTAATTGAAATCTTTTTTTGGATGTTAGGTTCCTTTTTAATTGGACTATTTTTTGGGCAAATAATTAAAACTTCGCCAAAAAAAAATAAGGCAAGTAAAGCATTTAAAAATGAAAATGAGGATGATTCAATTATAGTAGATGATGTATCAAAAATAAGGGCCACAAAAACTTTTGAACGTGGAGGAAAACAAATGGTACAAGCTATTCCGTCAGAAATTAAAAAAAATAATGGATTAAATTTTAATCGTATTGGATTAGCTACTTTTGAAGAAAAAGATGACCTACAAAAAATTAAAGGAATTGGGCCTTCCATTGAAAAAAACCTAAATGAAATCGGTATTTTTACTTTTAAACAAATAAGTAATTTTAACAGTAGCGATATTTCTAAAATTACCGAATTAATAGCTACTATTAACGGAAGAATTGAAAGAGATGATTGGATAGGTCAAGCCTTTGAACTATTAAAAAATAATCAATAATAGTTATTCCTCTTTATATCTTTCCATTTCACGGTCATAGAATTCACTTGCCTGATCAATAAGAACAGCTACTTGGGTTTCTAATTCTTCTTGATCTGCTCCATCAAAATCTTCCCACCATTCAATTTCATCATCAATAAGGTTGATAATAAATCTAGGGAATTCAGTATGAATTACAAAAATATCATCTTTACAATCTGTATTGTCTCCCAGTAAAAATTTAGGTAAGTTCATTTTTTTCTTGTATTAATTTATTTGACAAATAATTAAATCTAAAAAACAGCATCAATGCTGAGCTTGTTAATGCGGTAAGTAAACCTATCCAAATACCTAAAGTACCTAATACGTTCTCTTTACCCAAATAGTAGCATATTGGAAAACCTATAATCCAATAAGCAATAAATGTTAATCCAGAGGGAATATTAACATCTTGTAAACCTCTCAAACCTCCCAAAATTACAGCTTGCAAACCATCAGACAATTGAAACAAACCTGCAATAATTAATAAACCTGAGGCCATTTTTATAACTTCTAAATTATCAGTAAACATCCAAGGTAAAATATCTTTCAACAACATAAAACCAATTGTAAAAGTAAACATAATTAATACGATCAATAAAAAGTTAGAAAATGCAATTCTTCTTAATTCAATATAATTTTTTAATCCTTTTTGGTTTCCAACTCTAATAGTTGAAGCAAC
The DNA here is from genome assembly GCF_013041805.1 of Lutibacter sp. Lineage (GTDB taxonomy): Bacteria > Bacteroidota > Bacteroidia > Flavobacteriales > Flavobacteriaceae > Lutibacter. The sequence continues at coordinate 11,537 of NZ_JABDRI010000011.1, read as the reverse complement.
ACCAATTCCAACAGCAATCATAAAAGTTGTAGATGCTAGCTTTAATGCTATCTGGTTTGCAGCTTGAGACAATGCTCCTAAAGTTCCTGCTAACAATACTGAAGCCGTAAATAACCCAACTTCAAAAAGCATTTGTAAAGCCGTTGGAAAACCTAATCCAATTATTTTTTGAAAGACCTTTGCTTTAATTTCATACAAATTAAGTCTTTTCATATAAACTGCAAACTTTTCTTTTCTCATTAATACAATGTATAAAAAAGCAACCATAACAACTCTAGAAATTAACGTTCCCAATGCTGCTCCTACAATTTCTAATCTTGGGAAAATCCATAAACCATAAATTAAGGCAAAATTTAAAACAACATTTACAATATTGGTTAGTATTGTGGCATACATTGCATATTTTGTTTCAGATAAACCATCAGTAAATTGTTTCAAACCTTGGAATATCATTAATGGAATCATAGATATAGCTACAATTTCGTAGTATGGTATTGCTAATACAACAACTTCATCAGGTTGATCTAAATGATACAAAATTGGTTTAATTACCAATAACATTAGAAATAAAGCAATACCTAAAATTGTCATTAAAATAATTCCATGTTGAAAAATACTTCTTGCTTTTGTTTTATCCCCTTCTCCATCAGATTCAGCAATTAATGGTGTAATAGCAAATGAAAAGCCAATACCAATTGAAAGCGCAATAAAAACTAAGCTATTACCAAGTGATGTAGCCGCGAGCTCAACTGGACCAAGTCTACCAACCATAATGTCATCAATTAACCCAACTAATAAATGGCCTAAAGAACCCATCATAATTGGAGTAGCTAACTTCAAATTATTTTTAAATTCAGATGTGTAGTTTTTAATCTTCAATATTTATAAATTCTAAGCTGCGAAGATACAAGAATTATGCTAATTTATTAATTGCATTTGTACCGCAATAAATAAAATCTATTTCGGAATAAGATTAAAAAATTAACATGTTTTATTCAAGTTAATAAAACGTTTAATTTTGCATTAAGAAATTAAAGAAACTTAATATTAAAAATAATTATAATGGCAGTATTAGTTGGAAAAAAAGCACCTAAATTTAATGCTCAAGCAGTAGTAAATGGGATTGAATTTAATGAAAATTACTCTTTAGAACAATTTGAAGGTAATAAATATGTGGTATTATTCTTTTACCCAAAAGATTTTACATTTGTTTGTCCTACAGAATTATTTGCTTTCCAAGAAAAAATAGCAGAATTTGAAAAAAGAAATGTTCAATTAGTTGCTGTATCAACTGATACGGAACAGTCTCACTGGGGATGGTTACAAATGCCAAAAGCACAAGGAGGTATTCAAGGAGTTACCTACCCTCTAGTTGCAGATACTAATAAAACAATTTCTAAAAATTATGATGTTTTAGCTGGTGATTTTTATTATGATGATAATGATGAATTACAAGCGAGTGGAGAATTAATTGCTTACCGTGGTCTATTTTTAATTGATAAAGAAGGAATAGTTCGTCACCAAGTTGTTAATGATTTACCATTAGGTAGAAATGTAGATGAAGCATTAAGAATGGTTGACGCATTACAATTTACAGAAGAACATGGAGAAGCGTGTCCTGCAAACTGGAACGCAGATAAAGAAGGTTTAAAAGCAACACATGAAGGAGTTGCTGATTATTTAGCGAAACACTAACAAAAATCAAATATATTTTTAAAAACTCTCGAATTTATTCGGGAGTTTTTAGTTTTTAGACTAACTTTGAAATTATAATTATAAAAATTTATTATGGCTAAAATAACATTAAAAGGAAATCCATTTAAAACAGTTGGAAAACTTCCAAAAATAGGTAGTAAAGCTCCAAAATTTTCATTAGTAAAGGCAGATTTATCAAAAGCAAAATTAAAAGATTTTAAAGGCTCTAAATTAATTCTAAACATATTTCCAAGTTTAGATACAGGTACTTGTGCAGCTTCTGTAAGAAGATTTAACAAAGAAGCAAGTGAACTAGAAAATACGAAAGTTTTATGTATTTCTAGAGATTTACCATTCGCTCAGGCACGTTTTTGTGGCGCTGAAGGATTAGAAAATGTAATCACATTATCTGATTTTGCAAAAGGAAAATTTGGAAAGTCATTTGGTGTAACTATTGAAGACGGACCTTTAGCAAATTTACACTCAAGAGCAATTGTTGTATTGAATGAAGAAGGTGTAGTAACCTATACGGAACAAGTCCCTGAAATTGTTGATGAGCCTAATTACGAAGCTGCTTTAAAAGCTTTATAGCTAATAACTAAAGAGTTTAATTATTTTGAAACTATTTCATAGTTTAAATAAATTAATGAAAAGTTCCTAAATTTTAATTGCGTTGTAAAATAAGAGTATTACTTAAACAATTTAGTACAATTCTGATACTAATAATTGGTTTTACAATATATTTCTGCTACCAAATAAGTATTTAATTACAATTAATTTTGGTAGCAGAATTATGATTACTTAAAATCAAAATTATCTTTTTTTATTCATCCTGAATATATTTTTTTTAATTATTCTACCTTGAGATATTATAGATGGTATCCATTTTTACAGCAATATTTTCTTATATTAATGGTTTCATAATATACTTCCCTAAATTTGTTTAGGAATTTAACTACAATCATATTAATTTTATATTTTTGTGTGATATTATTTTAAATGGCTAAAAAGAAAATAACAACTAAAAAAAATACCACAAAACCTCGTTTTCAAAAAACTAAATCGTTTTTTGGAAACAGACAAACACAAACAATTATAGGATTGTTTGTAATGCTGTTTTCATTTTTTTTATTGGTATCATTTATATCTTACCTTTTTAATTGGCAAGATGACCAAAGTCAACTTTCAAATTTTACAGATAAAAATGTAACCGTTAAAAATCTTCTTGGCAAAATAGGTGCTAGTATTAGCCACTTTTTTATTTATAATAGTTTTGGAGTTGCATCATTATATTTTCCAATACTTCTATTCTTTTCTGGATTGTTAATTTTTTTAAAAGGAAGTTTGCTGAAAGTTAGAAAATCATGGGGCTGGGGTATTTTAGGAATACTTTGGATTTCAATTTCATTTGGATTTTTGGCTCATAAAAATTCTCTTTTTGCTGGTATTATAGGATATGAATTAAATACGTACTTACAGCAATTTTTAGGAAAAACAGGACTAATTCTAGTGTTATTATTTTTAGGATTTTCTTATTTGGTGATTCGATTTAAATTAACTCCAGAAGTTATAAAAAATAATTTTTTTCCGGCTAGGCCTAAAACTGATAAACCGATTATTGAAAACAACATAGACACAGATTCAAATTCAACAACTGAAACAGAAGTAGCAATTGAATTTCCATTAGAGAAAAAAGAAGTTCTAGTTTCTAATACTGCTAATAAAGGAGAAAATATTCTAGATAAAGATTTAGAAATTTCAATTAAAGAAAAACCTAACACTGATAATGTAGCAATTGATGTTGACAAAATTGTAGATGAAAATCATGTAAATGAAAATTTATCAGATAAGCTAGTTGCAGATTTTGGTGAGTTTGATCCTACTTTAGAACTTAGTAATTATAAATTCCCAACTTTAAATTTATTGAGAGATTATAATGAAGTAATTTCTGTGGATCAAGAAGAATTAGAATTACATAAGAATAGAATTGTTGAAACTTTAAATAATTATAATATAGGTATAGATCGGATTAAAGCTACCGTTGGGCCTACCGTAACTTTATATGAAATTGTTCCTGAAGCCGGTATTCGAATTTCAAAAATCAAAAATTTAGAAGACGATATTGCGCTATCACTTGCAGCAATGGGAATTAGAATTATTGCTCCAATTCCTGGAAAAGGAACTATAGGTATTGAAGTTCCTAATAAAAAACCAACAATGGTTTCCATGAAATCTGTTATTTCTTCAACTAAATTTCAAAATTCAGAGATGGAATTACCTATTGCTTTGGGTAAAACTATTTCAAACGAAACTTTTGTAATTGATCTTGCAAAAATGCCTCACTTATTAATGGCAGGTGCAACTGGACAAGGAAAATCTGTAGGATTAAACGCTGTATTAACCTCTCTATTATATAAAAAACATCCAGCTGAAGTTAAATTTGTACTAGTTGATCCAAAAAAAGTTGAGCTAACATTATTCAATAAAATTGAACGTCATTATTTGGCAAAATTGCCAGATACTGAAGAAGCCATTATTACTGATACTACTAAAGTAGTAAACACTTTGAATTCTTTATGCATTGAAATGGATGCACGGTATGATTTATTAAAAATTGCGATGGTTCGCAATATAAAAGAGTACAATGTAAAATTTAAATCCAGAAAACTAAATCCAAATGACGGGCATAAATATTTACCATATATTGTGTTAGTCATTGATGAGTTTGCTGATTTAATTATGACAGCTGGTAAAGAAATTGAAACGCCAATTGCCCGTTTAGCGCAACTAGCCAGAGCTATTGGAATTCATTTAATTGTGGCTACTCAACGACCTTCAGTAAATGTTATCACAGGAATTATTAAAGCAAATTTCCCCGCAAGAGCTGCATTTAGAGTAACTTCAAAAATAGATTCTAGAACCATACTTGACGGCCAAGGCGCAGACCAATTAATTGGTAGAGGTGATATGCTTTTTTCAGGTGGAAACGATATTATTCGGTTACAATGTGCTTTTGTTGATACTCCTGAAATTGATAATATAACTAATTTTATTGGATCACAAAGAGCCTATCCAAATGCTTATTTATTACCAGAGTATAGTGGTGAAGAAGTTGGCACAAGTCTTGATAATAATATTAGTGAAAGAGATGCATTATTTAGAGATGCTGCCTTAATAATAGTACACGCACAACAAGGCTCAGCTTCTTTATTACAACGAAAACTAAAATTAGGGTACAATAGAGCGGGTAGATTAATTGATCAATTAGAAGCTGCTGGCATTGTTGGCCCTTTTGAAGGAAGCAAAGCACGTCAAGTTTTAGTACCTGATGAAATGGCCTTAAACCAATTATTAGATAATGAACCAAATAGTTAAAGAACAAAGTGATAGAATGAAAAAATTAGCAATATTTTTAACAATTACATTTTTAAGCATTTGTGCTTACAGTCAAAATTCAAATGAAGCAAAATCATTATTAGATGAAGTGGCAAATAAAGTTGAAGCTTACGATAACATCTATATTGAGTTTAACCACAAATTTGACAATATAGAAGCTGACGTCCATCAAGAAACAAGAGGAAGCGTTACGCTTAAAAAAGATTTGTACCATTTAAATTATATGGGAACCGAGCAAATTTTTGATGGAAAAAAAGTGTATCTTATAATACATGAAGATGAGGAAGTAATTATTCAGAATTCTTCAAAAAATAGTGAAGAAACATTAACACCTTCAAAAATGTTTTCATTTTATAAAGAAGGATATACCTATCAAATGGATGCACTAAAAAATATTAAAGGAATTAAAATTCAATATGTTAAATTAATACCTATTGATAGTAATTCTGAAATAAATAATGTAGTTATTGGGATAGATGTAAAAACTAAACACATTTATAATATTATTGAAACTGGTGAAAATCAAACAATAACAACTCTTGAAGTAAGAACTTTCAAAACTAATCAACCTATATCAGAAAAGCTTTTTATCTTTGACGAAGCAAAATACAGAGATCAGAAAAAATACACGATCTCTGAACCAAAATAACAGCGTTGAAAATATTTGATAAATACATTATAAAAAGTTTTTTAGAACCTTTTTTAGCTACATTTTTTGTAGTTCTTTTCGTATTAGTTATGCAATCGCTGTGGTTGGCATTTGACGAAATTGCAGGGAAAGGAATTGACATCTTTTTTATATTAAAATTCTTAGGCTATTTAGCGCTAATGCTTACACCAACAGCTCTACCTATTGGCATTTTATTATCTTCAATAATGGCTATGGGGAATTTGTCTGAAAACTATGAAATGGCCGCTATCAAATCAGCTGGTATTTCATTAAAAAGAGTGATTAGACCCTTAATTATTTTAACCTTATTTATAAGTGCATTGAATTTTGTATTTCTTAATAATATATATCCATGGGCTACACTGAAACAGAAAAATTTGTACCTAAATATTAAAAAGAAAAAACCAGCTTTAGCATTAGTTCCGGGAGCTTTTAATACAGAAATACCTGGTTATAGCATTAAATTTGATGAAAAATATGGTGAAGAAGAAAATCTACTTAAAAATGTTCAAATAGCAGATTTAAGTGCTTCACAAGGAAAAATTAAAGTAATAACAGCAGAAAAAGGAATAATATCGTCTGAAGAGGGAAGTAAATATATGACGTTGACACTTGAAAACGGTAATTATTATGAAGAACATGTTAAAAAGTCAATGCGACCAAATGAACGATATAAAATGCCCGCATCCAATGCGACTTTTGAAACATATACCATCAACATTGATATTTCGTCTTTCAACGATGACGACAGTTTAGAAGATGAAAAACTAAACAACCATCATGGAATGTTAAGTATTGTTCAATTAGACTCTACTTCCCAAAAAACAAAAGTAATGTACGATGAGTTTATCGGAAAAAGAGCGACATATACTTACAATCTTTTAGAAGCTAATAAATTACATCAATACCACGACTCTCTAATCGATAAAAAATTAGAGGCAGAAATACTTGAAAATTTCACTTTAAAAAACAAAAGTATTGTTCTAAACGAATCTATTCAGCTTATGAAAAGAATTCAAGATAGAAATAAAAGTCAGAATAAGAACTTTAAAGACAAAAGAAAATTATTAAATCTTTATGACCATGAAATTAGTTATAGAATCTCATTTTCTTTAGCATGTCTCGTACTCTTTTTTATTGGTGCACCTTTAGGCTCCATTATACGAAAAGGAGGATTTGGTTTACCAATGATTATGGCAATTACTATTTTTGTAATCTATTTTTTTATCTCTCAATTAGGCAGAAATTTATCGGAAGAAAGCGCAATAACAGCAATTTTTGGTAGTTGGCTATCCACTTTAATATTATTACCTTTTGGTATTCTGCTTACAAGACGTGCTACTAAAGGTATGGGTATTTTCAATATTGATTCGGTACTGGAAAACATAAAAAAAATGTTCACTAAAATTTTAAATATACAATCATCTAGATAATGAATAATCAAACAAATAAAATTAAATTAAATTCAATAGTGGAAGCTATTGAAGCTATTAAAAATGGTCAAATGATTATTGTAGTTGATGATGAAGATAGAGAAAACGAAGGTGATTTTATAGCTGCTGCTGAGTGTGTTACTCCTGAAATGATTAACTTTATGTCAAAAGAAGGAAGAGGTTTAATATGTGCTCCTCTTACTGAAGACCGCTGTGAAGAATTAGATTTACCATTAATGGTAAATAAAAATACGGTACTACACAATACACAATTCACAGTTTCTATAGATTTAATTGGAGATGGATGTACAACTGGGATTTCAGCTTACGATAGAGCTAAAACAATTAAAGCGCTGACTCTAACAAATACACAACCAGATGATTTTGGTAGACCTGGACACATTTTTCCTTTAAGAGCAAAAGAAGGTGGTGTTTTAAGAAGAACTGGACATACAGAGGCTTCAATAGATTTAGCTCGTTTAGCAGGATTTCAACCGGCAGGGATTTTAGTAGAAATTTTGAATGAGGATGGTACGATGGCTCGCTTACCACAATTACTTGAAGTAGCTAAAAAATTCGATTTAAAAATAATTTCTATTGAAGATTTAGTGGCCTATCGTATGAAATACGATTCTTTAATTGTAAAAATTGAAGACTTTAATGTTAAAACACGTTTTGGCGAGTTTAGACTTAGAGCTTATAAACAAACAACAAATAATCAAATTCATTTAGCTTTAACTAAAGGGTCTTGGAACGAATATGAAGAAGTTATGGTTAGGGTAAATTCCTCACTAATTAATAATGATATTATACGTCTTTTAACAAAAAAACCTGATAATACATTTTCAAGAGTCTTTAAAAAAATTGAAGACGAAGGTAAAGGTGCAGTCGTTTTTATAAGTCAAGAAAACCAATCATTTAACCTTGTAAATCGTTTATCATTACTAAAAGAAGCACAAAAAGAAATAGCAAATAAGGTTCCAAATATAAAACCTGATGATAAAGATTTTGGAATTGGTGCACAAATTTTACACGATTTAGAAATCAATAAACTTCGAGTTCTATCAAATTCACCTTCAGTAACTAAACGTATTGGAATGACTGGCTATGGACTTGAAATAGTTGAGTATCTGAATTATTAATAGTTAAAATGAAAAAAGTTGTATTAGTTTTCCTTTTAGGTTTTTTACTTTTTTCATGTAAAAAAGAACCATCTCAAAATGGTAAACAAACTGGTGAGCGTATAATTACTAATAAAACATTTATTCTTGAAGGTTATATAGAAAATTTCAATCCGAACAAAGTTTATTTAAATAAAATAATAGAAAATTCTATTTACCCAATCGATTCCTCTGAAGTAGTTGATAATACATTTAAACTAAGTGGAATAGTAGAAAAGCCTGAACGCTTTGCCTTAACTTTTGAAAATTACGCAGCTATCACAATTTTTATTATTGAAAATAAATCGTTTACCATTTCAATAAACTCCGAAACTATTAATGATCCATTTATAAAAGGTTCTGAATTAAATAGTCAATTAATTACCTATAAAGAAAAATCTAAAGAAATATTCAAACAAATTGATTATTTATTTCCTCAATTTCAAAAAGCACGTCTTGAAAATGATGCGCCTCAATTAAATAAAATTCGAGATGAAATGAAAAAAATAGAAATGGAACATCTAAATTTTAGTTATAAATATATTGCTCAAAATAAAGAATCTTATGTTGCTGCTATGATTTTAAGAGATCAACTAAAAGCGGATACAATTGATACCCTAAGAATTAAAGAGGCTTATAATATACTATCTATCGAAGTAAAAACAGCTCCAGACGCTGAAATAATTGCTTCATTTTTAAATTTACATTAAAAAACTAAAATCTGTTTCTGGAGGTAATTCAATCGCTGGCTTATTTTGTTGAAATAAACGTGCGTCTAAACTTCCTTTTAAAACAACTTTATTTCCTACAACGCTGAGCCAACTTCCTTCTCTTAATCCTAAAACGGGTATTTTATTAATTGTATGAAATTCATTTATACGTGTTTCTCTAGTTTCCCCCATATGCTTAGATTTTATATCTGGATCTAAATAATGCGGGTTCAAATTGAAATTAATTAAACCTAATGAAGTAAAACTTGGCGGATAAATTATAGGCATATCATTCGTGTTTTGAATAGTTACACCAGTAATATTACTACCTGCACTTGTTCCAAAATATGGAGTTCCATTTTCAACTACATTTTTAATTGCTGAAATTAACTTATTATCATATAATTGTTTTAATAACAAAAAAGTATTTCCTCCTCCTGTAAAAATACTTTTGGCATTATTTACAGCATCTACCGTATTGTTAAATTCATGAATTCCTTTTAACTTAATATTAATTTTATCAAATCCTACTCTTGCCCTATTCGTATATTCTTCATGACTAAGACCACTTGGCCTCGCATAAGGAATAAACAAAACTTCATTTACACCTTTAAAAAAATTCGATAATTCTGGTAAAATATATTCTAAATATGCCTTCCCGTGAACAGTTGATGTGCTTGCAATTAATAATTTTTTCATTGAATAGTAAGTTTTATCAAATGTACTAAATTACTATGTTTAACAAAAGTTTACCATTGTCTTAATACTATTTTAAGATATCAATAGCTTTATTTGTTTTTATGAAATTAAGATTAACCAACTTATTTTTATTGTCAATTATTTCAATAAATTGTTATTCACAAAAAAAAACGGCCGCTATTACTGGAAAATTGATAAGTCCTGGTAATCCTACAAGCAACATACATATTATCAATTTACAAACAAAAAGAGGAACTATTAGTAACGAATATGGGGAATTTGAAATAAGCGTATCAGATCAAGATGTTTTACTAATTTCTTCTCTTGAATACGAAAATATAAAGATTACTATTCAAGAATTTCATATGAAAGCCAAAAGTATTAACATTCAGTTAACCTCATCAATAAATAATTTAGATGAAGTATTTTTACATGGACTTTCAGGTAGTTTAAATTTAGATCTCAATAAAACTCCAATAGATACTTTACCAAAGCATAATTTTTCATTCAAAATTAGTGACTTGGATAAAAAATTGCCTGAAGATATTCATGGTTTTTTAAAAGCTCCAAATGCTCAGGATATGACAGATCCAATAAAAATGGGTGGTGGAGGTGCTGGGGCAACTATTCCTGATTTTTATATGATTAATTTACGAAAATTAAAAGCCGATTTAAAACTAAAAAAGGATTTTCCTTCGAAAATGATATCTGAATTTGGAATTGAATTTTTTACAAAAAATTTAAAGATTCCGAAAGAAAAGATTAATCACTTTTTAGCATATTGTGAATTTAGAGACATTATTGAATACTATAAAAAAAATAATTTACTGGAAGTCATAAAAATATTACGAGAAGAAAGTAAAATTTATAATGAAATTAATTATGAATAAAACTATATTTCTTTTTATAGCTTTACTCTGCATTGCTCTATATACTAGCGCTCAGGAAAACAACCGCATTAAACTTAATGGAATCGTTAAAAATGATTCAACATATTTACAAGATATAAATATATTAAATAAAGCTACAAATTTAGGGGCTTCGAGTAATCAAAATGGTGTCTTCACTATTTTTGCTAAAGAAGGAGATTCTATCGCCTTTTCTTCAATCGTTTACATGAATAGAAGTATTAAAATTTCAAAAACTCATATAAATTCGAAAAAAATCATAGTGTATTTAGAACCAGATTATTATCAACTAAATGAAGTAATGCTAGCCAAAAAAGTATTTATAAATTGGAGAGATGCCGCAGTTACAAGTGGTACAATTTTCAATAATGATAAAATCTCAAATAGTAAAGCACCCGATGCACGAAAATTAACTGATCCAAATGCATATGCTGGAGGTTTAAATCCGATAGCATTATTCAGAATGTTAACAAAAAAAGGTCGTTTAAAAAGAAAAGAAAGAAAATTTCAACAACAAGAAGTGAAAAAGTTAAAAAACGAGTTTCCTTCTAAAATTGTAAATTTATACGGTCGTGATTTTTTCAAAGAAGAACTTGATATTTCAGAGGATACTATTTATCTTTTTCTAGATTATTGCGAAAATAATGGTTTTCTTAATTTCTATAAAAGTGACGAGTTTGTTATCAAAAATTTCTTAGTAAACCAATCAAAAAAGTTCAATGCGATTAAAAATTAACAATATTTATAGAACGGTCTACATTGTTTTTTGGAATGCTTTTTGTTTATTAGCTATTTCAAATAGATAAAAATGAATTTTAAAAAATATCTCTTACTACTTTTATTAATCCCGTTAGTTTCATTTACAT
>NZ_JABDRI010000104.1 GCF_013041805.1 Lutibacter sp. | reverse complement strand
CAATAAAGTCGATACCTTTAGTATTAAAGGAAAATTTTGTTGATGATTTTGAGATAAGAGGAGAAATTATTTTACCCTTAGATGGGTTTAATAAAATGAATGAAGAACGAATAGAGGCAGGTGAAGACCCTTATAGAAACCCTAGAAATACGGCTAGTGGTAGTTTAAAGTTACAAGATAGTGCTGAAGTAGCAAGAAGACCATTAGATTGTTTGTTGTATCATATAGTAGCTAATAATAATCCGCTATCATCTCATTATAATTCATTAGAAAATGCACGTAAATTAGGTTTTAAAGTGCCGCAAGCATTTGAAGTTTGCTCAACAATAGATGAAGTTTTTGCCTTTATAGAAAAATGGGATGAAAAGCGACACGAATTGCCTTATGAAACAGATGGAATTGTTGTAAAGGTAAATTCATTGGCGCAACAAGATGAATTGGGTTATACGGCTAAAGCACCTAGGTGGGCAATTGCGTATAAATTTAAAACTGAACAAGCAAGTACTAGATTAAATAAAATTACCTATCAAGTGGGAAGGACAGGAGCTATAACTCCTGTTGCAAACCTAGAGCCAGTTCAGTTAGCAGGTACAACCGTTAAAAGAGCATCATTACATAACGCTGATCAAATAGAAAAATTAGATATTAGGGAAGGAGATATGGTTTATGTTGAAAAGGGAGGTGAAATTATCCCTAAAATTGTAGGAGTTGATCTGTTACAAAGACCTAATACTTCAGAACCAACAATTTATATCTCTAATTGCCCTGATTGTAATGCTAAATTAATAAGAAACGAAGGAGACGCAAAGCATTATTGTCCAAATGAATATGGCTGTCCAACCCAAATTACTGGAAGAATTCAACATTTTATTAGTAGAAAAGCAATGAATATAGATGGCTTAGGAGCTGAAACAGTTGAGTTGCTATTTAAAGAAGGGTTGATAAACAATTATGCTGATTTGTATGAATTAAAAGAAGAACAAATTATTCCTTTAGAGAGAATGGCTGAAAAATCTGCTAAAAATATGATTGAAGGTATTGAAAAATCGAAAAATATTCCTTTTGAGAAAGTTTTATTTGCGTTAGGTATTCGATTTGTTGGTGAAACGGTTGCTAAAAAATTAGCAAAACATTTCAAGTCTATCGATAATTTGATGCAAGCCTCGATTGAGGAGTTAATTTCAATTGATGAAATAGGAATTAGAATTGCGGAGAGTGTTAGGGAGTTTTCTACTAATTTGTTAAACATTCAATTTATTGAAAGGTTAAAAACTTATGGTGTTGAACTCAAATTATCAGACAAAGATTCTGTGAACCATTCAGATAAACTTAAATCATTAATTTTTGTTGTTTCAGGAGTGTTTACTCAATTTAACAGAAATGATTTAAAAAAATCTATTGAAGATAATGGAGGTAAAGTAGCAAGTTCTATTTCAAAAAAAACCAGCTATATTATAGCTGGTGAGAATATGGGACCAAGTAAGCTTAAAAAAGCTCAAGATTTAAACATTCCAATTATTACTGAATCAGATTATATAACTATGATTGGTTAAACTAAATATTTTCTATTATAATTCTATTTCTTCTAATTTTAAGTTTTCCTTCATTCTCTAGTTGTTTTAACAAACGAGAAACAACTACTCTTGAGGTATTAATGTCATCAGCAATTTCTTGATGTGTAATAAAAAGAGTATGATCTTGCATAATTTTAACCTTATCAGTTAAATATTTAAGCAGTCTATTGTCTAACTTCATAAAAGCTAAACTGTCAATAGATTCAACCATTTCAATTAACCTCATATGATAACTATCTATAATGAAATGGCGCCAGCTTTCATATTTTTTTAACCATTCATCAACTTTTTTAACCGGTATAAAAATACCTTCAGTTTCTTTTTCAGCAACTCCTCTAAACATGCTTTTACTTCTGTTTAAGCAGTTCACAAATGATATAGCGCACGTATCACCCTTTTCTAAAAAATATAATGCAATTTCATCACCATTTTTATCTTCACGAATGATTTTAATGGCGCCATTAAGTATTAAAGGAATATGGCTCATATTATCACCAATATCTATAAGCGTTCCTCCGCTTTCAATAGATCTGTAAATACCAATGTTTACAATTTCATCAATTAATTCTTTCTCAAAAATTTCACTGTAATAATCAATTAATTTTTCTCGTACAATCGTTCTGTCCGTATTCATATTCATAAAATTAAGTTTTATTAAAAATACAGTACCAAAGTTACAAAATTAAAAAATCAAACTCCTGACAATTGTCAGGAGTTTGATTAGTCAAATAATTATGAGAATTCTAGGTTTAAAATCTTATTTGCATTTGCATAAGCAATGCATCGTTGTCAATATTTACATGAGTTTCAATGTTTGCTTGGTAATTAATTTGCAAGCGTGTTGATTTATTGAAGAAATAGTTAATACCAACAGTCATTCTTTCTGTATAACCAATAAGGTTCTGGTCTAAATCTTGATCAAAATATTCGTATTTTAATACAGGTTGAAATTTTTCATTTACGTTATATGCAGCTTGTACATAAGCACCGGCTCTTTTTTCACCTAATTCAAGTGGCTCAGCACCGCAACCACCACCAGCAGCTCTGTTATAATCACCTTCGTCATAAATATACTCACCTTGTACAATTAGGTCGTTATACGTTAAAAGTGCATCAATTGCGTAAGAAGTTCTAGTATCCGTTTGGTTGTTTGGATATCCATATCTAAAACTCGCACCTACATTAAGAAAATCTAAGAACTGATATGTAGCACGTCCTGCAACATCTTTTTTCTCATTATTATCATTGATACCTAATCCTCTTCCGTTTAATAATGCAACAGAATATCTAAATTTTGTTTGGTTTGATCCACCTAATAACATTAAACCCATATCCCTTTGTGGAGATACTAATTGATCGGCAACAATAGATCTATCTATAGTCATTAAAGCATGACAAGCGGTTGCAACATCTCTACTTAGAGGTGTTTTAAATGAACCTAGTGAAACTTTAGCCCATTCATGTTTGTCATAAGTTACAAAGGCATCTAATAAATATGCATCTCCACCACCTATAAATGCACTAGTTTCTAGCACGAAATAATAAGAAAAAGAACGATTTGCTCTACCTCTTACTCCAATTCTAGCTCTTTTAAATGTAAAAGTGCTTTCTGCTTGATCAGTAAATCTACTTACATATTCTGGTTGAATGTAACCAAAAACTGTTGAGCTACTTGTTGAAGGAACTCCACTAGCTCCTGCTACTGGGGCTTCATCTTCACATCCTTGCGCGAATGTAGTGTTAAATTGCAATGCGAATACTATAGAAAAAAGTATAACTATTTTTGTTTTCATTATATTTGGTTTTGGTTAAAAAGCTCTAAAAAACGGTAATTACTTATTGGTTATAAAACATCATTTTATAATTTATTGTTGTTTTCTAGAGCTTTAGTTTTAAATATTTTAAATTAAATTTTTTGATTAGTTTACAGTTGGTAACCCTGCTGAATAACTTGAAGTCCAGTGGTTTGATGACCAATGTGAACTATCATGGCTTAATCCATTCATTCCAAATGTTAAACTATAAGCTTCATATCCTAAAACATTTAAGCAAGCAGTTATAACAGCTGAAGTTTGTCCTGTATAGCAGTAAGTAACTATTTTTCCTGAAGGATCTAAATTATTAGTTTCACCATTCGCTACGGTTAAAGGTAAAATTCTGTTTGCACCTGCAATATGTCCAAAACCTGCATAATCTGCTTCACTAAAGTAATTATTAATGAAATAGTTAGAAGGAGAAGCAACTACATCTGCATTAGAAGCGGTTTTAAATCCACCTGAAACAACATCTTCTACTCTTTTTTTCAAGATAGCAGCACCATCAGTACTTAAGCTAGAAAGAACAGGGTCGTTAAAAATATTTAAAGCAGGAGCTGTACTACTATATGACCAGTTTCCACTATCAGCACCAACATTCCCAACGTTACCTGACCAAGAATCTGTATTATCAGACCAACCTGACATACCCCATTTTAAAGCTTGTGCATTTGGGTGTCCGTACATACGTAATAAAGCTGTTG
>NZ_JABDRI010000074.1 GCF_013041805.1 Lutibacter sp. | reverse complement strand
TTACCGTGTTTAATTTCTGGATGTTTAATTAAATATTCCATAGCCGAAACTATTTCAGTAATTCCTGCTTTATCATCTGCGCCTAACAGAGTGGTACCATCAGTAGTTATTAATGTTTGTCCTTTATACAGCAATAAATCATCAAAATAACTTGGTGATAAAACTATATTTTCTTCTTTATTTAAAACAATATCTTTTCCGTCATAATTTGGATGAAACTGAGGTTTAACATTTGTTCCTGTATAATCTGGACTAGTATCTATATGGGAAATAAAACCAATAGTAGGCACTTCAAAATCAACGTTTGAAGGAAGCGTAGCCATCACATAACAATTATCATCAATTGTTACATCAGTCATTCCTATTTCGTTTAATTCGTCCACCAAAATTTTTGCTAAATCCCACTGTTTTTGAGTACTTGGAAAATCAGGGTTATTTGGGTCTGATTGTGTATCAACAGTGATATACTTTACAAAGCGATCTATTATTTTTTGCATGTTATAAGATTTTTTTCAAAAGTAAGATTTTGAGTAAGGTTTTACAATCTAATTATCATAAATTATTGTAAAAATTGAACTTTATCTAAAATAGAAATTACTTCACAAATTCTCTCTTCTACGTTTTCATCTCCATAAATTTCAGCAGAAGCATTAAAATAACTGTTTTTAGTAATTTTTGAAGATATTGTAAACTGATGAAAAGTAAATCCATTTTTAATACCTTTTGCAACAAACCAATAGGCTTGTTTAGATTGAAAACTATCATTTCCATCTTTAATCAATTCTAAATTATTTCTATTTAAGATTGAATCGTTTCTTACATAATATTCCTTATTAAATACAATCTCACCTAAATTAAATGATGTTGCTAAAATAAAAGATTCCGTAAGCTGCTTTAAAGTATCTGCGGTAAATATTTCAGATTCAAATTCACTAAAGTATAATTTTGTATTCCAACTAGTTGGAATATTTAATTTAAAGTTTTTATTAAAATCTAAAATTGATTTTGTATTTTCAAATTTAGTTGAAGTACAGTTAAATTTTTGACTTAGTTTTGACTCTTTTCCACAACTTAAAACTAAACCTAATAGTATGAATAAGATAATCGTTTTTTTCATGCTAATTAATTGTCATTTTTGCTATTACTTCATTCCCAGACAACCAAGCACTTTTATCCGAAACAAATCTAATCGTATAAAAACCGTCATCACTAACTTTTTCCCAATTAACTCCGGCATCATTTGAATAAAAGATACCATTCGTTGAAACTGCAAAAACTTCTTTTCCATCTGTTTTAGGCACAAATTGAACACAACTTACATATTTTGGCTCTTTATTTTCCGAAACAACTTGCCAAGTTTTACCACCATCGTTAGTTATTGCTTTATTTGCTGAATTTCCAAACTTATCTGTATAATCCCCCCCACAAATAATCCCTTGTTTTTCATTATAAAAATCTATAGAATATATTCCTGTAGTATTTTCCCCTTGAATTATAGGTGTATTATAAACATTCCAAGTTACACCCATATCTGAAGTATGAAAAATACGTGATTTTAAACCTCCAGTAGCAATCCAGGCATTTTCACCAACAATTGCTATGTTGGTATTGCTAGCGGCAAAAGCAGCCTCTCCTTCATAAATTTGAGGTAAATTATTACAATCTATTTTAAACCAAGAATTTCCGCCATCTCGCGTTATTATTATAGATAAACAATCTCCTGTAGGATCTCCCATTGCTATGCCATTCATATTGTCAAAAAATTTCATTGAATCGTAGAAAACTTTTTCATGATATTCAGTGTACACTAAAGTGGCCTTACTACTTTCAATCTTATAGAGTAACGCTGGATTCCCAACATTTAAAGCATATATACTTTTCTTGTTTAGGGCTAAAGCTCTAAAATGCGGTGCAACTGAATCAGTTATTATTTTTTTAAACTTAGAAATGTTACCATTATCTAAAAGAATTCCAATGTCACCAACAGACCCTGCATACACCACGGCTGAATCATTTAATATTTCTATAGCTCTAATACTTGTACTATCCATTTTAAATTTTTCAATGGAAATGGTAACTGATTCTCGAGACTTATATTCTTTTTTACAAGAAGCTATACTAATTAAGATGATAAAACACGCTGTAAGTCTATTCATTTTTAATAATTTTATGGTACTAATTTAAATAAAACAATGATAGCTTTATGAAAAAAGCATTAGTTATTTCAGGAGGAGGAAGCAAAGGAGCTTTTGCAGGAGGCATAGTAGAGCATTTAATGAAAGATCAACAAAAAAAATATGATATATTTTTAGGCTCATCTACGGGCAGTTTAATGGTTTCACATTTAGCATTAGGAATGGTTGATGAATTAAAAATTATCTATACTTCTGTTAATCAAAATAAAATATTTAGTAACAGCCCATTTGTAATAAGAAATGTGAACGGTGAAAAGGTAATAAGCATCAATCACCTTCATACACTTTGGAATTTTCTTAAAGGAAGAAAAACTTTTGGAGAAAGTAAAAATTTATTAAAACTCATAAAAAATAACATTACTGAAAAAATGTATGCTAAAATAAAAGATGAAGAAAAAGAGGTGGTGGTTGTAGTTTCTAATATTTCATCAAATGAAGTTGAATATAAATCTATAAAAGATTGTTCTTATAATGATTTTTGTGATTGGATTTGGGCTTCTTGTAATTATGTCCCTTTTATGAGTTTGTTAGTGAAAAATGGCCATCAATACGCTGATGGTGGTTTTGGGTCTCTAGTTCCTATACGAAAAGCAATTATGCTTGGAGCAAAGGAAATTGATGTTATTATTTTAGAAACAGAAGTAACACAAGTAAATAGGTTACCATCCAAAAATCCATTTTCTTTATTGTTTGATGTATTTGAATTTATGTTAGGCCGTATTGAAAGTCATAATATTTCTATTGGAAAATTATATGCCCGCGAACATGATGTAAAGCTTAATTTATATTATACACCAACAGTTTTAACTACAAATTCGTTAATTTTTGACAAAATAAAGATGGCTAAATGGTGGGAATTAGGATACAATTATGCTAAAAATAAAGTAGTTGATTCCTAGGAATGAATTTAAACCTAATTTAAAATAAAAGAGGCTATTTAACAATAGCCTCTTTTATTTCTACTCTATATTGTAATTATTTATCGAAAAAAGTAGCATCAATGTACATTTCTTTTTCAAATTTTTGTTCAAGTTCAGACACATCAAATTTCTTAACGTTTTTATATTTAGACATAAACTGACTTTTACCTGATAGTCCTCTAATATCATCTAAAGCTGCTTTTAAAACAACTTCATTTTCATCTCCAAAAGGTAAAATTGTATTCCAAAATTGATATTCCTTTACTTCAATGTCTGGCTCAAAACCCAACGTATAATCACTTTGCCCGGTTTTATTATATATTTGAAAAACAATAGGTTGCATAGCATTTAAGTGATCAGGGTTTGCGCTTGACAAGCTTGTATATTCCGAAGAAGGAGAGTCATAAAGCGTTATAGAACCAACATTTTTACCATAAGTAGTTGATCCAACAACTTTTACAGGGATAAATGCTTTAAGTCCATTAATAACCATTTCACTTGCAGAAGCCGTACTACTAGAAGTTAAAACATATAATTGATTTATTGTGGTTAGTCTATTAATTGTTTCTTCTCCAGTTTTAGTACCACTAACATCATAAACATCTAAACTATCATCAAAATTATAATATCCATTTTCGTTTAAGTGTTTTTCATTAAATCGTAACTCAGCAAAAATATCATTATTTGCATCCTTATAAATCATACTTGCTAAATAGGCTGATGTTAAAACAGAGCCTCCACCATTTAATCTTAAATCTAAAATGAGCTCAGTAATACCTTCGTTTTCAAAATTAGAAAAGACTGCATTTAATTCATCATTGTAGGAGGATCTGAATGAATTATATACTAAATATCCAACTTTTTTGCCGTCTACGTCATTAAAAACCGTACTAAAATGTACTGGATTTTCAGACAATTGTGTTGCAGTAATAGTTTTATCTTCAATAAATGTTAACGTTCCTTCATTTTCAGAAACAAATGATAATGTTACCGTTTCATTACTTAGGCTAGCTACAACACTACTATAATTTGATTCATTTAAAACCTCTCCATTAAGTGCATTTATAATATCACCTCTTTTAATTCCTGCACCACTTGCAGCTGAATTAGGAGCTACATATCTAACATAAAAAATGATATCTCCGCTATCATTAATAGAAACTGCTTGTAAACGAAACCCAAAAGAAACAGAAATTCCTTGAAATGCATTGTTTTGAACTACATAATCTTCAATAAACCATGAAAATCTATCAGAAGTTCCAGGGTTATATATTAAACTCTCAAATAAACTCTCAGGAGTAGCATAATTATTTAAGTAGGAAAAATAGTCATTCGTATTATCATCTTTAGAATCTGCCAAACTAGGTACCGAAGATTGCCAATTATACCAAGAGTTCATTCCTTTCCAAACAAAATCCTGTAATTCTATATTTTGAGGAATTTCAACATCATCATTTTTTGTACAACTAATAAAAATTAAACTAAACAGAAAGTATGTGTATAGTAAAAAGTTAAATTTCTTCATATTAAAATTTTATATTTGACTCTATTAAAGTCGCAAGATATTAATTTTTCTTACAAAATTTAATAGCAACTGTTACAAAAACGAAAGTTGGTCGTCATAATTGTAACAGCAGCAGAAAATGTTGTAAAACCAAGCTTAAAATGAAGCAGTCTGATTTTTTAAAAACTGTAATGCCCTTTAAAGATAAAGTATTTCGTGTAGCGAAAAGATTACTTGTATCTACTGAGGAAGCTGAAGATGCAACACAAGAATTACTGTTTAAGTTATGGAAGAATAAAGAAAAATTAAAAGAATATAAAAGCATTGAAGCTTTTGCTATGACAATGACAAAAAATTATTGTTTTGACCGATTAAAATCGAAACAAGCAAGTAATTTAACGTTAGTTCATAGTAATTATAAAGAAAATGGCACGTCTTTGGATAGACGAATGGAACTTAATGACAGTGTAAGTAAAGTTCACGAATTAATTGAAAACTTACCTGAGCAACAAAAATTAATTATACAGCTTAGAGATATTGAAGAATACGAATTTGACGAAATTGCAAAAATGTTGAATTTAAAACCAACAGCAATTCGAGTATCACTATCAAGAGCAAGGAAAACAATAAGAGAACAATTATTAAAACAACACAAATATGGAATTAGCTAACATAGAGAAGTTGTTGGAAAAATATCTAAATGCAGAAACTACAATTGCAGAAGAAAAAATGTTGAAAAACTATTTTTCAAATGGAAACGTAGCACCACATTTAGAGGAATACCAAGCATTATTTGGGTATTTTTCAACTAGTAAACAAGAGCGTTTTACAAAAACTATTCAATTAAACAGTAAAAAACGGAATTGGAAATGGTTATCTGTAGCAGCCTCAGTAATATTACTAGTTAGTGTTTACAATGGATATGAAAATATTCAACAAAGAAAAGCTGAAAAAGTGTATGCCCAAACTATTGGTGCATTAGAATTACTTTCAGCAAATTTAAATAAAGGAAATGCGGCAATTGCTCAATTGCAACATTTTGAAGACACAACAAACAAAATTTTTAAACAACCTAAAAAGTAAAAAAATGAAAAAAATAATAGTATTATTAGCAATCGCATTAATATCCTTCTCAAATTATGCCCAAAACTCAATTTTTGACAAATTTGAAGATATGGACGATGTAACAACGGTAGTTGTAACCCAAGAAGCATTTAAAATGCTTGCCAAATTCAAAAGTGGTGGAGAAGAAGGAGCTGAATATTTTGATATGGTAAAAGGTCTAAATTCGTTTAGAGTTTTTACAACCGAAAATTCTGAAATCGCAAAACAAATGAGTGATGTAGTTTCTAACTATTTAAAATCTAACAAACTTGTTGAATTAATGCGAGTTAAGGATAAAGATTCTAACGTTAAAATATACGTAAAAAGCGGCAAAGATGACGACCACGTAAGCGAATTACTTATGTATGTTGGAGGTATTGAGAAATACAATAACGAAATTAAAGCAGAATCTGTAATCCTATCATTAACAGGAGATATTGATTTAAATAAAATATCTAAACTTACTGAAGCTCACATTCCTAATAGTGGGATAGAAGTTAAAAAACAATAAAATGAGAAAATTTATAAAAATTTCAGGATTGGTTATTGCAGTAGTATTACTTACAATAGCTTGTGATACCAATCCTTCATTACAAAAGTACTATGTAGATAGTAAAGAGAATAGCGAGTTTATCTCTATTGATTTACCTTCTAGCATATTACAATTAAAAGACACAGATGTTTCTAACGATATTAAAAATACGCTTGAGACAATAAAAAAAGTGAACTTTTTAGCCTTACAACTAAATGAGACAAATGGTAAATTGTATACTTCTGAAAAAGCAAAAGTGAAAAGTATTCTTAAAAACCCAAAATACAAACAGTTAATGAGAATGAATATGGGAGATGGCAATGTTTCTGTAAATTACTTAGGCGAAGAAGACGCTATTGATGAAGTTGTCATTTTCGGATCAGATAACGATAAAGGATTTGCTATTGTTAGAGTGATAGGTGAAAATATGAATCCATCAGATATTTTAAAATTAACCCAAGAAATTAAAATGGATGATGATTCACCACAGCTAAAACAACTTGAAAGCTTGTTAAGTAGCATAAAATAGATTTCATAAATACATACTAAAATGAAGCCATACCTAATACGTGTGGCTTTTTAACGTGTTATTAACTTCCTAAAAAATTTAAAATAGTATTTTTGAGGCCTTAAATTAGTTATCTATCGCAAATGAAAAATTTATTATTTACGCTTATTTTATTATTTACAGTAACTGTAAATGCCCAAGAAAAAGAATATAGAGCAGAAAGAGAAAAAATAAACAACTTAGTTCATACAAAATTAAAAGTGAATTTTGATTTCAATAAAAGTGAAATGAACGGTGAGGCCTGGATTACTTTAACACCGCATTTTTACCCAGTTAATAAAGTAATTCTAGATGCCAAAGCTTTTAAACTAGAAGAAATTAAAGTAAATAATTCAATCGCAGCTTATAATTATTCTGAGAATGTACTTACAATTGATTTAGATAAAACTTATAAAAAAGGAGAAGAATATACGGTATACATAAAATACATTGCAAGACCTGAAGAAGTTAAACAAAAAGGAAGTAATGTAATTAAAAGTGCTAAAGGTCTATATTTTATTGACCCTAAGGATGAAGATCCTAATAAACCAACGCAAATATGGACACAAGGAGAAACAGAAGCAAGCAGTTGTTGGTTTCCAACCATTGATTCTCCAAATCAAAAGACAACACAAGAAATTTACATGACTGTTCCGTCGAAATTTGTGACACTTTCTAACGGAACCTTAAAAAGTCAAACAGAAAATAGTGATGGTACTAGAACAGACTATTGGAAAATGGATCAAAAACACGCTCCATACTTATTTTTTATGGGAGTTGGTGAATTTAGCATTGTAAAAGACACTTGGAATGATCTAAATGTAGATTATTATGTAGAGCCTGAATATGAAAATGTAGCAAAAGATATTTTTGGATTAACTCCTGAGATGATGACATTCTTTTCTGAAATAACTGGCATTCCATATGTTTGGGACAAATACAGTCAAATAGTTGTGCGTGATTATGTGAGTGGAGCTATGGAAAACACTACAGCAGTTGTTCATGCTGAAGATGCTCAGCAACAAAAAGGGCAATTAATTGATAACAATGAGTGGGAGGAAACAATTGCTCATGAATTATTTCACCATTGGTTTGGAGATTTAGTAACAACAGAAAGTTGGTCTAATTTAACAGTTAACGAATCGTTTGCAACCTATAGCGTTTATTTATGGTACGAATATAAATATGGTAAAGACAAGGCTAATGCGCATATGTATGATGATATAAAAGTGTACCTAGACAGTCAAAGCGAAGATAAAAATTTAGTCCGTTTTTATTATGAAGACAAAGAACATATGTTTGATCCCGTAAGCTACCATAAAGGGAATGCAATTTTACATATGCTTAGAGATTATTTAGGAGATGATGCTTTTTTTCAAGGAATGAATACTTATTTAACTGAACATAAGTTTGGTACTGCTGAAGCTCATGAATTACGCTTAGCATTTGAAAAAGTAAGCGGAAAAGATTTAAATTGGTTTTTTAACCAATGGTATTTTGGAAACGGACATATTAAATTAAATGTAACCTACGATTATAATACGATTAATAGTTCTGTAACTGTGAACATTAATCAAGTAGGGAATATTTTTAAATTTCCAATAACAATTGATATCTACGAAGAAAATAGAAAATTAAGTCAAGATGTTTGGGTTAGTAGTAGGCAAAATTCATTCACTTTTCCATTTAACAAACTTCCAAAGCTTATAAATATTGATGCGAAACACGTATTATTAGCTGAAATATCAGATAAAAAAACACTCAAAAATTATATCTATCAATTTAATAATGCTCCTCACTATCTCGATAGAAGAGAAGCTCTTGAAGAAATTGCAAAACATCAAGATAATAAAGAAGCATTTAGTACTTTAATTAAAGCTTTTGACGACCCGTACTATGAAATAAGAATATTAGCACTAGAAAATATTGATTTATTTCAAAAGTATTACAAAAAAGAAGCCATTTCTAAAATTGAAAAATTAGCGCAATTTGATAAAAAAACATTGGTTAAAGCAGCTGCATTAAAAGTTTTAGGGAAGTTAATTGAACCTATTTATACGCCTTTATTTACAAAAGGCATGAATAGTGAATCGTATGCAATTATTGGTAGTTCTTTAATATCATTGTACCAAATAGATAAACAAACTACTTTAAACAAAGTTAATGAGTTAGATGATGATATTAAAGAACATTTAGCAGATGCTATTACTAATATCTATATCAATGAACAAGACAAATCTAAACTTCCATTTATATCAAATCATGTATTGAAAGGAATGTTTCTCACAGATAATAAAAGAACACAACAGATTTACAGTGAGGCTTTTAAATGGATTGCAGAAAGTGATAATAAAGAAGCCATAGAAAATTTAACTAACAATTTTGTGAAGCTAGGTTTGCAGTACAAAAAGTATAACTTTGATAAAATGGCTGTAAATATGATAAATCAATTGGTTTATGCGCAACAGCAGTCTGATAATGCTAACAAAGACGAGTTAATCCTGATCTTAAAAACAGGAATGGCTAAACTTATTGAGTAAGGTATTCTGTTTATTCTAAAAATCGATAGGCTTCTGGATAAATAGAGGCCTTTTTTATGGATTATAATTTTTAAAAGTACCATCTTTATAAAATACCACGATTCTCTCAATAGCGCTATCAGAAGTATTCTTTTGAGTAGGACTTAGATTCTCTTTAGTCTTAATTTTATCTTCATTGGCTGAAAATAGAGTAGGTGCTTCTGCTACATTCAGCTCCTGCTTTGGAAAATTACCTTGCCCATTCATTAACCAATACAATTCAACTTCAGGAAAATTTTTTAAAATTTTTAAAACAAATTCCAAACTAGGTTTATTTCTTCCAGAAAGTAAATGAGATATACTCGAACGTTGTACTTCAATTTTTTCAGCAAGTGTAGCAGCAGAAATTTCGTAATAATCCAAGATTATTTTAAGTCGTTTTGTAAAATCTTCATTGTTTACCATTGTAAATCTATTTGTATGTTACAAATGTAATCAATTCAGTTATGAATAACAAATACATATGAAAAGTAACAAATTAATAGTAGTAAGTATTTAACCTAACAGTTTAAATGATTGTATTTAATCAATTAATATATAGTTAATTGTGTTTTACATATAGCTATTATCTATGTGTATAAAATTGATTTCCTAAAAAGATATCAAATCTTTTATTCTATTGTTTACATTTGTGTCAAAATGCATAATAAATACTGTATACAATTGTAAACAATCTATTATTTACATTTGTAACATGAAATTTATAAGCATTAGTGAATTAGAAAAATGGTACCCTCTTAATTTTGAGAAAAATTTAAAAGGAAGGCAAATTGTATTGAGTGATATTGAACCTTTAATTAAAAATCTATCCTCAAAATTTGATAAAAAAATTATTGGTTATTCTGAAAATAATTTACCAATCTATAAATTGGCGATAGGTTCGGGTCCAACTAAAATTTTGACGTGGTCTCAAATGCACGGGAATGAAAGTACAGGTACAAAAGCATTATTTGATTTATTTCTATTTTTTGAATCTGATGACAATAAGTGTAAAAAAATAATAAATCAAATTTTATCCAACTGTACTTTAGAGTTTATTGTTCTTTTAAACCCTGATGGCGCTATCAATTTCACTAGAGAAAATGCACATAATATAGACTTAAATAGAGATGCCGTTGCACAAAAAGCGGTTGAAAGCAAAATTTTGCGCTCAAATTTGGATAATTTCAATCCTCAATTCTGTTTCAATTTACACGATCAACGTTCTATTTTTAATGTAGAAGGAACTTCTAACCCTGCAACGTTATCATTTTTAGCTCCTTCGGAAGATATTGAAAGAACAATAACAAAAGGCAGGAAAGAAACTATGAGTGTTATTGGTAAAATAAATGATTTTTTGCAACAAATTATTCCCAACCAAATAGGACGCTATACAGATGAATTTTACCCAACTGCTACTGGAGATAATTTTCAAAAACTTGGGCATAACACAATCTTAATTGAAGCTGGTCATTTTAAAAACGATTATGACAGAGAGATTACTAGAAAATTTAATTTTTATGCACTTTTAAAAGGTCTATTTTTTATTGCAGCTAGCACAAAATTTACTGACTATAATTCTTATTTTAAAATTCCGAATAACGACAAACGTTTTTTAGATATTATTTATAAAAATGTGCATTCTATTAGAAATAACAAACCTTATATTGAAGATATTGGTATTCAGTATAAATTTAAAGTTGAAAATAATAAATTAATTAAATATAAGTGGGTTCAAGAACGAGGAAATTTATCAACTTTTCACACTTATGAATTAATAAATGGTGAAAACTTAGATATTAAGGATTTAAAATTATCAAATTCGTAAATAATTCAAACAATAATCGTTTTTTTTTAATAAATTTGCACATCAAAGTTATTAATAAAATAAAATAGATCATGAAAAAATTTATGCTCGATGAAATAGATCATCAAATATTAGATATTCTTATAGAGAATGCTAGAACTCCTTTTACAGATATTGCAAAAAAATTAGTAGTGTCAGCAGGAACTATTCATGTAAGAGTTAAAAAGATGGAAGATGAGGGTATAATAAAAGGATCTACATTAACATTGGATTATGAGAAAATGGGATATTCTTTTATCTCGCATGTTGGTATTTATTTAGATAAAACATCTAAAACAAAACAAGTTGTTAAAGATTTAAAAACAATTCCAAATGTGACTATTGCCTATATTACTGCGGGTAAGTATAATATTTTTTGTAAAATTAGAGCAAAAGACACAACACATGCAAAAGAGATTATATTTGAAATTGATGATATAGATGGAGTAGCAAGAACAGAAACTATGATTTCACTTGAAGAAAGTATTAACGATAAAACTAGACTTATGCACTCTATTTTTAGAGAACTTTAGTTTTAAAATAAAAAATAAACAAGACACCTTATTAATTAATTTATGATAAGGTGTTTTTTATTAAATTTTTGTATCATTACAATCAAAATTATACAAATTTATTAATGAGAACTTCTAACGCCGGTATTGGTACTTTAAATTACAATAAAGAAGGCTATACAGACAAGCAATTAATAGAATTATATAAATTAATTCTTAAGCCTCGTTTAATTGAGGAAAAAATGCTAATTCTCTTACGTCAAGGTAAAATTTCTAAATGGTTTTCTGGTATTGGACAAGAAGCAATTTCAGTGGGTGTTGCTAATTCAGTTAATTTTGATGAATACATTTTACCCCTTCATAGAAATTTAGGTGTTTTTACGTCACGGAATATACCACTTCATCGATTATTTTCTCAATGGCAAGGTAAAAAAGGTGGTTTTACAAAAGGTAGAGATAGATCTTTTCATTTTGGAACTCAAGAGTTTAAAATTGTAGGGATGATTTCGCATTTGGGACCTCAAATGGGAGTGGCAAACGGAATTGCTTTGGCCGATTTATTAAAAAATGAACCCAAAGTAACCACTGTTTTTTCCGGAGATGGAGGAACAAGCGAAGGTGATTTTCATGAAGCCTTAAATGTCGCAGCAGTTTGGAGTTTACCAGTATTATTTTGTATTGAAAATAATGGATATGGCTTATCAACGCCTTCAAGTCAACAATTTAAATGTGAAAATATAGCCGATAGAGGTATTGGCTATGGTATGGAAAGTCATATTATTAATGGAAATAATATTTTAGAAGTTCATTCTAAAGTTTCTAAAATTGCACAATCAGTTAGAGAAAATCCTCGCCCTGTTTTACTTGAGTTTAAAACCTTTAGAATGCGTGGTCATGAAGAGGCAAGTGGTAATAAATATGTACCAACTGAATTACTAGAAAAATGGGCATTTTTAGATCCTGTCACTAATTATCAAAATTTCTTGCGAAAAGAAAATATTTTAACTGAAGAGATGGAAATTCTTCTAAAACAAGAAATTGTTCATGAAGTAAATGAACATTTAACTATTGCATTTGCTGAAGATGCTACTTTTTCCACAATTGAAGATGAATTAGCTGATGTTTATAACCATGTCAATTATATAGAAACAAATCACTCAAATAAGACCACTAATATTAGACTTGTTGATGCTATTTCTAATGGACTTAAGCAAAGTATGCGGCGCCATGATAATATGGTAATTATGGGACAAGACATTGCAGATTATGGTGGTGTTTTTAAAATTACTGAAGGTTTTTTAGATGAATTTGGTGAAGAACGGATTATAAATACTCCAATTTGTGAATCATCTATTATTGAAGCAGCGTTCGGTCTTTCAGTAAATGGATATAAATCGGTTGTTGAATTGCAATTTTCGGATTTCGTTACCTCAGGTTTTAATCCTGTCATAAATTTACTTGCTAAATCTTATTATAGATGGAATCAAAATGCAGATACAGTTTTAAGAATGCCTTGTGGGGCAGATGTTGGTGCTGGACCTTTTCATAGTCAAACAAATGAAGCTTGGTTTACAAAAACTCCAGGCTTAAAGGTTGTTTATCCTGCATTTCCTTATGATGCAAAAGGTCTTCTAGCTACTTCTATTGAAGATACGAATCCTGTCCTTTTTTTCGAACATAAAGCACTTTATAGATCAATTTATCAAGAAGTTCCAGATGATTATTATACAATTCCATTAGGAAAGGCTTCTTTGGTTGAATCTGGTTTTGACATAAGCATAATCACCTATGGAGCAGGAGTGCACTGGGCTTTAAAAGAAGTAAAAGAGCATCAAATATCTGCTGATATATTAGATTTAAGAACATTACAGCCACTTGATACTGAATCAATCTATAATTCGGTTAAAAAAACTGGCAGGGTTTTAATTTTACAAGAAGACACTCTTTTTGGTGGAATTGCTTCTGATATTTCTGCTTTAATTACTGAAAATTGTTTTAAATATTTAGACGCTCCAATAAAACGAGTAGGAAGTATTGAAACACCAATACCATTTGCTAAAAATTTAGAAAATTTGTACTTACCTAAAAGTAAATTATACGCTGAAATTTTAAATGTTCTTGATTACTAAATTTTAATGTTATAACTTGATTTTTATCTTATAATTGATTAAATTTATAAGTTACTTTATTGTTTTATATATGTTTAAATGAACAGTAGAATAAATCCATACAATTTGTTTTATCAGTTTGTAAGCGTATAATTATCAAAAATTAATAGATATGAAAAAATCTGTAGTATTAATTGAAGATGATAAAAAAACTAGAGAACAAATAACTGAAATATTAGAGCTTTCTAATTTCATTGTATTTGTTGCCGAGAATGAAAAAAATGGTGTTGTTTTGGCTAAAACAATAATTCCCAATTTAATAATATGTAGCGTTTCCAAAGCAAAATTAAATCATCTTGAGGTTTTTGAAATGATAAAACAAAGTTCTCATCTTCAAGATGTTCCATTTCTATTTTTAACAACAAAACATAACCTCAATAATAAAGATTTAATAAACCTCATTCAAGTAGAAACAAATCAGTATTTATTAAAACCTTTCTCAAAAGCACAGTTATTAGAGGCGGTTGAAAGCAGATTAAAAAAATCAATCAATACACAATTATTAAATAAAACAAAATCAAGCATAGAGAATTATTGGAAAAGTAGAAATACATCCATTCTAATTGAAAAATTTTTAAAAAATAAGACAATTTACAGGTATAAAAAAGATGCAACAATATATTGTCAAGGTAATTTAAGTCATCATATATTTTATATTAAAAAAGGAGAGGTAAAAACGTATAAAGTGAATGAATTAGGAAAAGAATTTATCACTGGCTATTTTAAAAAAAATGAATGTTTTGGTTATTCTTCCTTTATAATACATGAACCACATTTTGAAAATTCAAAAGCTATTTCAAATGTTCAGTTATATAAAATTAGTAAAAAGGAATTAGTCGAATTAATTGCAAACTATCCTACATTATTATACGAAATAATAAATTTACTGGCGCATGACTTAATTCATCTTAAAGAACAATTATTACGTTTAGCTTATGGATCTGTACGAAGAAAAACGGCTGCTACTTTATTGCAATTAGCCAATGAATTTAACAAAAAAGGTGATGGAGAAATTAATATGTCTAAAATTAATTTAGCACATTCAATTGGTATTGAGTATGAAACTCTTATAAGAACTTTACACGATTTTAAAGAAGAAAAACTAATAACTGAAAATGAGAAAGGATTAAAGCTAATCAGTGAAAAAAAACTCCTTAAAGTATTATAAAATAATGATGAAAGTGATTACAATCATTTTTTTAATTGATTATAATCATAGCTTTCGAAATACAATTATTCTACCTTAGTATACAGCAAAGTAGAATTAATTTTTTAACTATATTTTATTATGTCACTTATTAAACTTAACCGACGTTTTCCTTTGTTTGATAAAATGTTTCCAGACATTTTAGATGCTGATCGATTATTTGATGAAGATTTAATTTTAGAAAATAATTGGCTTCCAGCTATTAATGTCAAGGAAAACAAAAACGACTTCGAAATTGAAGTTGCAGCACCTGGATTTTCAAAAAAAGATTTTGAAGTATCCATTACCGATGAAATACTAACCATTTCAGCGGAAAACAAAAACATAAACGAAAAAGAGGATGATGAATACTCCAGAAAGGAGTTTCATTACAACTCATTTAAACGATCGTTTACCTTACCTAAAAGTATAGATTTTAGTAAGAAGATTAATGCACGCTATAACAACGGTGTTCTAAGAGTTCATTTAGAGAAATTGGAGATTTTAAAAGGTGAAGAACACAAAAAGTTGATTGAAATTGCATAATCTTCTGGTTTGAGTCCGAGAAATAAAAAACATATTTCTCGGATTCTTAAATTCAAATATCAACTGTGATGAAAAAAATTATTCCAAAGCAAAAAAATGACGTTTTTATGAATAGTATTGAGTACCTGCACCATAAAACAGGGTCTTGGATTTCTGAGATTGAATTTATCAGAATAGAGCAAGATTTTTTAAAAGAATTATTAGCTGAATATATCATAGGATTGTGTGATACCCATAATTTTACGAAAGCTAAATTATTATTAAACGGTATAAATCATGAAGCTATATTGGGTGAAACACTCATAGAATCGATTAAAGAACACAAAGTTAATTTAGCGCTACTAATTGAAAATATTTATTTAAAAAAAGAAAATCTATTTAGAGACAATCATGAATTCTTAAAAAATGAGGTTACGAATTATTTTGATAACTTCAAATATATTAAAAAAGAAGTCTTTGAACTTATTTTGTTGATTATGAAAAAAGAAAAACAACAAAATTTGCTAGCTTAAAATAAATAATTGATCGTTTTCAAATTTTAGTTCTTTGAAATGCTATTAAATAGGATTCGCACTTGTTAGATTTGATTATTGTTAATCAAACACAAGATCTAGTTAAGTTAGAAAAGAGTTGTTTTATTGGGGTGAAAACACCTCTAATCAGTACTTTATACGAAAATCCTTATAAATTGTTATTTTGAAGTAAAAATTATGTAGAATTAAAATTTGAAAACGATTCTATAATTTCCAATCAAAATTAGTAAAAATTGTGTACCAATCTTTTGGTAAATCAGCTTCTATTTTAATCGTTTTATTAGTGATGGGGTGCGTTAATTTTAAGGTGTATGCGTGTAAAAATAAATTTTTACAATTAAAATTATCTTCAAACATTCTATTATGAAATCGATCACCATATTTATAATCACCTACAATCGGATGACTAATTTTATTCATATGAATTCTTAATTGATGCATTCTTCCTGTCGAAGGTTGTAACGTAACCAAACTATATCTTGATGTCTCGAAAGGCTTAACGGCAATATCTAAACTTTTAGTTAATAAAGGTTTACAGAATGTTTCTGCATTCTTGTAAATTTTTGTGTCAGGATTTTTAACAGGAGATTCAATCTTAATAGAGTCATTTAGAAACCCTCTAACAATACCTAAATACGTTTTCTCTATTAAATTTGAATTAAATAATTCCTGAAATATTGAAACATTTTCCTTCTGCTTCGCTAAAAGAATGACGCCTGATGTTTTTCTATCTAAGCGGTGAACTGGAAAATAATTATGATTGAACTGCTCAAGTAAAAGATCTAGTAACGTTGGTTCTTTTATATTACGAGCGTAATAAGAATTGTGAATTAGTAAATTATTAGGTTTATTTACAATTAATATGAAATCGTCTTCAAAAAGAATTTCTATGTGCATACTGCAAATATACATCTAACAATTGAAGCCTTTAGTATCCCAATAAATAAAAAGGATCATTTAAATTTATATGAATAATCTTATGTTTCATCTTATTATGCATTAACTTTGTGAGACTAACAAATAAATAATCTTATGAAAAAATCAATTCTTATTTTCATTACAATTTTTACATTAATTTCTTGTGGAACACCAAAAACCGTTATCCAGTCGAAAAAAGTAATTAAGGGATATTGGGCCTTAAATGAAGTTACTTATAGTGAAACTGGAAATTTCGATGTTACACTTCTAAATGATGCTATGGCAACTTGTTTTAAAGAAAGTACTTGGAGATTTATTCCAAATAATGCTACAGGGAATTATACTATAAACAATCAAGAATGCGAAGTAGGGGAACGCTATTTTATCTTTACAATTCAAGAAATTGATCCTACTACTGGATTATATGATTTTTTACTAAAACCAACTAATATTAAAAATAAATCATCTGATAATAAAGGTTTTAGATTAAATTTAACTCAATTATCAGAAACTTCAATGCAATGGCAGCAAACTGTTATGTTAGAAGGAAAACCATTTAAAATTAATATGAACTTTTCAAAAATTAATGAATAATGAAAACATTTATACAAAGAATATCCATTACACTATTTTCTCTAATTTTAATTCTAAATTTTAGTAGTTGTGAAGCAACAAAAAATGCAAGTAATACTCAAAAAGGCGGAGCTATTGGTGCTGCTGGTGGAGCCATTTTAGGTGCCATCATTGGAAATAATACTGGTAAAAAGGGTAGTGGAGGAGAATTAGGTGCTGTTATTGGTGGAGTAGTAGGTGGGGCAGCAGGTGTTCTAATTGGAAAAAAAATGGACAAACAAGCTCAGCAAATTGAAGAAGAAATTCCAGGCGCTGTAGTAGAACGTATTGACGACGGAATTGTAATTACTTTTGATGAGAATAGTGGTGTATATTTTGATACGAATCAATATGCTATTAATAGTGCTTCAGAAAATTTATTAAATAAATTAGCAAATATTTTAATTGAATATCCTGATACAAATGTATTGGTAGTTGGTCATACTGACAGTACCGGTGCCGACACTTATAATATGACTTTATCAAAAAATAGGGCTTTTGCAGTAACTAACTTTTTTACAAATAACAAAGGGCTTGTTTCTACAAGATTTACTACCAATTGGTTTGGTGAAGAACAGCCTATTGCTGATAATTCTACCGTGGAAGGAAGGTCTAAAAATAGACGTGTAAATATTGCACTTATTCCGAATGAGAAAATGAAGGAAGATGCTGAAAATGAAGTTAAAAACTAATTAAATTTCTTTTAAAAGGACTGTATTACTAAAATTCAGTCCTTTTTTTTATTATAAATTGAAAATAATTTGCAAACTTTCCTCAACCTAATTGATTCATACCACTTAACATATTTTAATTGGTTTTTGGCTTTTTTAGGCGCCTTTTTATTAGGAGTTGGTAAAGCAGGCATAAAAGGTATTGGGGTTGTAATTGTAACTTTAATGGCGTTAGTTTTTGGCGGAAAATCTTCTACAGGAACACTCATACCTATGATGGTTTTTGCAGATATCATGGCCGTCATATACTATCACCGGCATACACAATGGAAATATTTAAGCAAGTTAATGCCAACAATGGTGATTGGAGTTTTGGTAGGTGTTTGGCTTGGAAACGATATTTCTGATGAAGTATTTAAATCTATTATGGCAATTTTAATCCTCGGAATAGTTGTATTAATGATTTTAATGGATCGAAGAAAATCTACAGAAATTCCTAATAATCGCCTTTTTTCTAATAGTATGGGACTTTTATCGGGTTTTACTTCAATGATCGGTAATTTAGCTGGATCGTTTTCAAACATCTATTTTTTAGCAATGCGCTTACCAAAAAATGAATTTATTGGAACTGCAGCTTGGCTATTTTTTATTATAAATGTTTTTAAACTTCCTTTTCATATGTTCGCTTGGAAAACAATTTCTACACAAAGTATTTCAATAAATATTATATTAGCTCCTGCAATAATTATTGGTTTTTATACTGGAATTAAACTTGTGAAACTAATTGATAACCAACTGTATAGAAAATTTATAATTATTGTTACAGCTGCCGGAGCGCTATTAATTTTATTTAAATAATCTAAAAATATGGAAGAACACTTTTTCCAATGTCCTTATTGCTGGGAAACTATTTCTATGCTAATGGATACATCAGTAACCAACCAAACATATATTGAAGATTGTGAAATTTGTTGCAATCCAATTGAAATAAATCCAATTTTTGAGAATGGAGTGTTAATAGCATTAAATATAAACTCGATTGATCAATAAATGTTTGAGAGTGTATCTATTTTTAGAGCCTAAACCTTTTTTCTTTAAGTAATTTCAACTTGGTCTCTCTTAATTTCTCTTTTCTTATTAATTTTTAAATACATCAAAATTAAAATAGAAAAAATACTACATATCAAAAATCCAACAAACAATGGAACTGCAGTATTCAAAACAAATCTACCTATTAGAGTACTAATAGGTACAGCCATAATGGTAGATATAAATCCGGTGATCGCAGCACCAATTCCAGCAATATGACCTACGGGTTCCATCGCTAAAGCTCTTAAATTTCCAAATAAAAAGCCAATTGCAAAAAACTGTAAACCAAAGAATGCTAACAAAATTGCGATAGGCGGATTTGCATTTCCTGAAAATAACACGATATAAAGTAATGAAACTCCGAAAAAAGTTAGGAGGGAAGTGGTAACCATTTTTTCCATTCCAAACTTTACAACAAGTGCTCCATTTAAAAAAGTGGCAGAACCTATAGCAATTGCCAAACCAGCAAATATATAGGGGAACTGTTCTTTCAAATCATACTGTAATTGAAAAATTTGTTGTGCAGTGCTTAAATAAACCATAAATGAACCTGTTACAAAACCTGAAATTAAGGTAAAACCAATGGTTCTCTTCGATTTTCTAACCTCTTTCAATCCATCTATAAATATATGACTAGTAAATTTTACACGTTTACTTAAAGCCAATGTTTCAGGCTGTCTCAACCAAAACCAACCACTAACTAAAATACTAAAAATTAATTGTATGTAGAATATAGCTTGCCAATTATAATGATCTAAAACAAATTTTCCCATAGCAGGAGCAACAATAGGTACCAAAATAAAAACTACGGTTATAAAAGACATTATTCGCGCCATATAATCACCACTATAAGAATCACGAACCATAGCAATACTAATAGTTCTTGGTGCAGAAAGACCTATGCCTTGTAAAATTCTTCCAAAAATCATTAATTCAAGACTCTCCGCATGTATACAAATTAAACTTGCTATTATAAACAAACCAAAACCCATATACACAATAGGCTTCCTACCTAAACTATCGGATATTGGACCAAAAAATAAAGGCCCTAGTCCAAGCCCTAAAAAAATCATTGTTATTAATAGCTGATTATCAACACTTTGTGTAGTTCCTATTGAAATTCCAATAAAATCAAGTGCTGGTAATAGCGCATCTATTGCCAATGCCACAATAGACATAAGTGCTGCCATTAAAGCTATAAACTCAAATTGAGAAGTTTGTTTTTGCATCGTGCAAATGTACTGCAATTAGAAAGATTACTTCACCAAATTATGATAGTTTAAAATGATTAGTACATAAGAATTTGTAATTTGCACACTAAAATTAAATAATATGAATTTACAAAAGCTACAAACTACAATTAAAGATATTGATATTTATATTTTAGATCAAATCTTGAAAAATCGTTACCAAACTGGTGAAAAGATTTTAGATGCGGGCTGTGGCAGTGGTAGAAACTTAAAATGGTTTTACACTTCAAATTTTGAAATTCACGGAATTGATATAAGCGCTGAAGATATTGAATATTGTAAAGAAATATATTCAACACAAAAGAAAAATTTTAATGTTTCTAGTATTGAAGAAATAAAATACAAGTCCAACAGTTTTAACCATATAATTTGCAATGCAGTATTGCATTTTGCTAAAGATTTAAATCATTTTAATAAAATGTTGAACGAGCTATTAAGAGTTTTAA
The DNA here is from genome assembly GCF_013041805.1 of Lutibacter sp. Lineage (GTDB taxonomy): Bacteria > Bacteroidota > Bacteroidia > Flavobacteriales > Flavobacteriaceae > Lutibacter. Next base: position 81,462 of record NZ_JABDRI010000074.1, on the reverse strand, counting down.
AATCACAAGGAATTTTATTTATTCGTATGGCTTCAAATTTTGGGATTGAAGACAAAGTTCAACATTTAGAAAATGGTGTTTATGAATTACCTGATGGAACAACTCGGTTTTTATTAACTCAACATATTCTTGATAATCTAATTTCTAATCTAAATATAACATTTGTTGAGGATGTTAAAACTACAATTGTACATAATAAGCGTTGTATGACTACTTTAGTTGTGAAGTTAGAGTAAGGGGCTAAACTATTTTGTTTATGTGGTTTTGAAATACTCTATTTAACATAATATAAATTATAATACATTCATATAGTAATTTCTGTATAGCCGTATTTCAGGCAAATATTAGTATTGCAATGAAAATACAAATATTCACGAATTCCAAAACAAATATAAAAGCTGTGAGTAATTTACACATAATTGCAGATATAGTGCCTTTAGGTCTATATCGTTAGACAAATCGACTTTAGGAGATTCAAGAACTCCTGTTTATCAAATAAAAATGCACGTGATTAATTATGTAAAAAGCAATTACGGCTTATGTTCTATATTTTATTTGATAGTTATAATTTATCAGCCGCATCATCCTCGCAGATTTGTAAAATTGATACTCAATCAATTTTACAAACTCGTATATTAAATATTCCACAAGCATTCATTTTCTTTACGATATTCTGCACTTGGGTTAAGAATATTTCAAATATGCGATTATTCGTAAACCTTATTTATTATTTTCTAAAGGAACTCATGAATACAAAAGCATTTCTAAAGGAAGTTCTCGTTTATTAATTTGTAGCTATAATTTTATATCATGACTGTTAATTGTAACAATAAATTACTAAATCATACATTTTTAAATTGGTTAACCAATTTAATGTATCTTAGCAGAAGATGCAAAATAAAACATAATCGATAAATTTTATATAAATGATTAAGCAATCAACTAACTATTCAAGAAGGGAATTTTCTAAACTTTCTGCTATGGCTTTAACAGCCATTCCGTTTATGTCTTTTGCAAACCCTTTATTAAATAAAAATTTCTTAACACCAGGAGATGCTCTAAATGTACATTTATTTTCAAAACACCTACAATTTCTCAATTATAATGATATGTCTGCAGCAGCTGCAGAAATGGGTTTTGATGGTGTTGATTTAACTGTACGTCCGAAAGGTCATGTATTACCTGAAAATGTAATTGATGATTTGCCAAAAGCAGTAGAAGCCATGAAAAAACATGGTCTTAACCCAATAATGATGTCTACAAATGTTTGGGATGCTCACAATATAGTGCCAAAAACTGTTTTGGAAACGGCAAGTGCATTAGGTTTTACGCATTATAGAACAGATTGGTTGAAATACCCTGAAGATACGCCTATTGCAACAAGTCAAGCTTTATATAGTAAACAGGCAAAAGAATTGGAAATTCTCAATGAAAAGTTAGGTCTTATTGGAGGGTATCAAAATAATTCTGGAATGAATGTTGGAGCACCAGTTTGGGATTTGCTACCTATTTTAGAAGCAACTAACGGAAAATATATGGGTAGTCAATATGATATTAGGCATGCTGTAATTGAAGGTGGTGAAAGTTGGGAACTTGGATTAAGACGTATAAAACCGTATATAAACTCCATTGTATTAAAAGATGTTAAATGGGGAATTGTAGATGGAAAATGGGAACCAATTAATGTTCCTTTAGGTGAAGGCATGGTAGATTTTAATCGTTACTTTTCTTTACTTAAAAAATATAAAATTAATGTACCTGTTTCACTTCATGTAGAGTACGATTTAGGAGGTGCTGAAAAAGGAAGTAATAACATAACTATTGATAAAAAAGAGGTCTTTACACGAATAAAAAAAGACTTATTATTCATTAAAGAAGCATGGAAAAATGCAGAATAGATTTTTATTGATAAAAGACTTTAAAATGAAAATTTATATAATTACTACGCTGTGTTTTATAAGTACAGTAGCATTTTCAAATTCATTTGTACATTTAGATTCTTTAGCATTAGCTAAGGCAAAAACAATGATTTTTGATGGAACTGCTACTAATGAAACTTTAAAGGCTTATGAAAAACTAATTATAAATGCTGATAATTTACTTACCTGTAAAAATCCATCTGTAATGGATAAAACTATACTACCACCAACAGGAAATAAACACGATTATTTGAGTATTAGCAGATATTGGTGGCCAGATACAAAAAAGAAAGATGGATTACCTTGGGTACGTTTTGATGGAAAGACAAACCCTGATACACAAACAGATGCAGTAGATAGAAAACGTTTGGGATTTATGGGAAAGAGCGTTCGAGATCTTAGTCTTGCGTATTATTTTACCAATGATGAAAAGTATGCTCAAAAGGCAATTAGTATGATTGACACTTGGTTTGTCAACTCAGAAACACTCATGAACCCAAACTTAGAATTTGCTCAAAGTGTTCCTGGCAATCCGAACAATAGACGTTCAGGAATTTTAGATGGACGATCTATTGTCATGTTTGTTCCTGATGCGATACAGCTACTTTCAATTTCTAAGCATTGGAATACTAATTATAAAACAAAAACTACAAAATGGTTTTCTGATTATTTAACATGGTTAACAAAAAGTGATTTGGGTAAAAAAGGAAGTGAACAAAAAAACAATCATGGTTCTTGGTACAAATATCAAGTAGCTACTTTAGCCTATTATTTAGATAATAAGCCTTTAGTAAAAAAGATGGTAACATTGGCACAACAAAGTTTGGATGATATGCTAAATGATAAAGGCGGACAAATTCACGAACTTGAAAGGTCCAGGTCTTTTTTTTATAGCTGTTTTAATTTACAAGCTTTAGTAGCTATCGCTGAGTTAGGAAATAAAGTTGGGATGGATATGTGGCATTATCAATCTGAAAATAAAAAGAGTTTACAATTAGCTATAAATTATCTAACTCCTACTATTAATGGTAAAAAATGGAATCATAATACCATAAAAAATATTGACCTGACAGATTTAATTCCTATACTTTCGAAAGCTTCTAAAAATGAGAACTCTCAAGAATATAATAAACTTTTATCCAAAATCTTATCAGAAAGAATACAGAAAAAACAAAATGATAAATTGCTAGAGTTTTGGTTGTTAAATACTATTAATTAAAAAGTTATCCATTCCACACAGATTCCTCTTCTCTCCTATTGCCGTTTTACAAAAAGAGTGTTTGATTAACATTAGGAGAACCATTTGTCAATAAGAACGGTAAAATAAAAAAATTAATTGTTCAACGAATTACTATTTACAAACTCTAAAAATTTATATTTGTATTGCTCCGAGACTGTAATGCGCTGTTTGTTAATTATAATTTGACTACGTTCTATAACCTCAATATTTTTTAGTGACACAATAAAAGATCTATGTACTCTCATAAATTGCGTATCGGATAATTCTTCTTCTAAAGATTTCAAACTCATAAGGGTTAAAATGGGCTTTGGATCATCTTTTAGCCATATTTTAATGTAATCTTTAAGTCCTTCAAAATACAATACATCTGCCAATTTAATGCGTAACTGTTTGTATTCTGATTTTACAAAGAGGAATTTTTTTTCATTTGGCAATTCATTTTGTTGCTTTCTTTTAACCAATTCAAACCAAATAGCTGCTTTGTTTGCTGCAGCTAAAAATTCAGCATAATCAAAAGGTTTTAATAAGTAGTCTAAAGCCTCTACTTTAATGCCTTCTAACGCATATTGGTCAAAGGCAGTAGTAAATATAACACGTGTTTCTTTGGGTAGCATTTTAGAAAATTCAATACCCGTTAAATCTGGCATTTGTATGTCTAAAAACAATAAATCTACCGGATACGTTTTTATAAATTCCATAGCTTCAATAGCACTATTACACTTTTTTTTCAGTTCTAAAAAAGGTGTTTTATTTACATAACTTTCTACTAAATTAAGTGCCATCGGCTCATCATCTACAATAACGCACGTAATTTTTTGATTGCTCATAATTTAGACTGTTTCTATTTCTAAATATACTAAAAAACGCTCTTCTATTACACTAGTTTTAAAGCTATATTTATTTGGATACAGTAATTGTAAACGTTTCTCTAAATTTTGAAGCCCAATTCCTGAACCACTTTTATCGTCTGTCTTTTTAGGAAAATTATCGTTTTCAACAGTAAAACGTACTGTTTTTTCTTTACAACTCATTTCAATATTTATACTACTCCCTTTAATAGCAGAAACACCGTGTTTAAAAGCATTTTCAATTAAAGAAATAAATAATAATGGAGCAATTTTAATACCTGTTTCTTCCGAAGGAAAATTAAAATTCACCCTTATTTTGTCGGAAACTCTTAATTTCATTAACGCAATATATTTTTTCATAAAATCAATTTCTTTTGAAAGCGGAACTAATTCCATATTTGTTTCATACAACATATATCGCATTAATTTACTTAAACTATGTATAGATGATTTGGCTTGCCCTGGTGAAATATCTACCATTGAATAAATATTATTCAACGAATTAAAAAAGAAATGCGGTTGTAACTGATAATGCAAATGTTGTAATTCTGATTGCAACTTAAAATTAGTAGCTTCTTTGCGCTCCCCTTCTATTCTAACCCATCGTTTTGTACTTTTTATAGCTATAGAAAAAAGTAATGGCGCAACGTAAGACAGCATTTGAACATAAATAAATAATTTAAAAGGCGGACCATTACCTTCCTCATTATTAGGTTGTTTTCTAATAATTTCTTGAAAAAAAGAATTTTCAATTTCTTCTTTTAAAATTATAAACAATGCAATAATGCCAAGGTTTATACCAATAAACAACAACATTTTTTTGGTAAATAAAAAGCGATCAATTAGCATAAAATAATTGACATAGAAAATAATAGCGTAAAACCCTAGAGGAATCCAAAAATGAGCTATAATTCTGCGAATCTCTTGTGATTGTCCATACGATAATATATACGGAATACTAAATAGCACTAACCATACTAGAAGATGCGAAAAAGCTGTTATTTTTTTATTTTTATGCATAATTTATTTATTCGTAACGTAATGCCGTAATTGGATCTAAAGCAGCTGCCTTTTTTGCAGGATACCATCCAAAAAAAATACCTGTAATTGCACAGACAGCAAAGGATATTATTATAGAATACAACGCAATACTTGTTGGCCAATTTAAGAATTTTTCAATAAATACTGTTGATGAAAGACCTAATAATACTCCGAGAATACCACCTGTAATACTTATTAAAATAGCTTCTATTAAAAACTGCATTAAAATATCTGAACCCTTTCCTCCTACTGCCATTCGCAATCCAATTTCTTTAGTTCGCTCTTTTACAGAAACATACATAATATTCATAATACCAATACCCCCAATTAATAAGGATATACTTGCAACAGCGACTAATAAAATTGTTAACATTTCACTGGTTGAACTAAAGGTTGAAATTAATTCTTCCATAGAACGTACATGAAAATCGTCTTCTTCGGTTTCTGTTAATTTGTGTTGTTTTCGTAAAATTTCAGAAACTTGAGTTACAGCTTCTGGTGCATCATCTTCACTTATAGCCGATGCTATAATAGATTCTAAATGGTCTATTGCCAAAATTCGTTTTTGTACTGTTGTATAAGGCGCAATCACCACATCATCTTGATCTTGACCAAATGTATTTTCTCCTTTTTCCTCTAAAATACCAATAATTTTAAACGGAATGTTATTAAACCGAATCATTTGTCCTACAGGATCTTGTCCATCAGGAAAAACATTATCAACAACTGTTTGACCTATTAATGCCACTTTAGCAGCCGATTGTACTTCAGCATCTGTAAACATACTTCCGCTTTGTAATTCGGTAATTTTTATTTTTAAATATGTTGGATTTACCCCGTAAATTGTTGATGGCCAGTTGTTAGAGCCGTTAATAACTTGTCCGCCACCATTTACCAATGGGGTTATATAAGTTAATAAGTTGGCTTGTTCTTTAATTGCATAGTAATCATTCAGCGTTAATGTTTCCATGGCACTTCGTTCTTGTCTAACACCACCTCGGACATCAGATCCAGGTCTAATAGTAATCATGTTAGAACCCATCGCTGAAATCGTAGTCCGAATACTCTCTTTTGAACCTTCACCAATAGCTAACATAGCAATTACAGAAGCTACCCCAATAATAATTCCTAACATGGTAAGCAATGTTCTTGTTTTATTAAGAATGATTGCTTTAAATGCTATTTTTAATAAATTTAATAGTCTCATAATTAATCGTCTTGTTTAGGTAATTTGGCTAGTTCTTCTGCTGCAGAAAGTATTTTAGGGTTTTGATAATCTTGAATAATATTTCCATCTCTTAAAACAATGGTTCTGTTACTAAATGCTGCAATATCAGGCTCGTGTGTTACAAATATGATGGTTATTCCTTGTTTGTTTAACTCTTGAAAAATAGTCATGATTTCGTAGGCAGTTCTCGTATCCAAGTTTCCAGTGGCTTCATCAGCCAATATCATAACTGGATTATTTACTAACGAGCGTGCAATTGCTACGCGTTGTTGTTGCCCTCCAGAAAGTTCAGAAGGTGTATGTTCCATTCTATCCGTTAAACTAACCATTTCAATGGCTTTTAAAGCTCTGTCCCTGCGCTCTTCTGAAGATACTTTACTGTTATAAAATAAAGGTAATTCTATGTTTTCTAAAGCTGATGTTCTTGCCAATAAATTATAAGATTGAAAAATGAATCCAATTTTTTCGTTGCGTATTGTTGCCAATTGATTTCTACTTAAATCCTTCATTTTTACACCATCTATTTCATATACTCCAGCAGTTGGTTGGTCTAAGCATCCTAAAATATTCAATAAGGTACTTTTTCCCGATCCGCTAGAACCCATTATGGTAACAAACTCGCCTTCTTTTATTGTGAAAGAGATGCCTCGTAATGCACGTACAGTTTCAGCTCCCATGGTAAACTCACGAGTTAAATCTTCTATTCTAATAATTTCTTTACTCATGATTAAGTTATTTCTTTTTACTTCCCGGTCTTTGTGGCATAAACGGACTTTCATTTGAACCTCCTGAGCCAGCTTTAGATTTAGAAATGGCTTTTAAACTATACACTAATTGTTCACCTTCTGCAACACCACTTAATATTTGAACATTTACCCCATCACTCGCCCCTAATGTTACTGTTTTTGGCGTGATACTTCTATTTTTTTTAAGTACCCAAAGAGTTGTTTCATTTTTAGATGAATTATTTGTGGTTTCTGCCAAATTATGAAGTGTATTATAGGTTGCTAAGGTTTCTGCTTCTGGTTTGAAGTTTATGGCTTTAGCTTCAGCCGTTAAAACATCTTTCAATTCTAAGGTGTAAATAGAAATAGTAGCTGTTAAACCAGGTTTTAGTTTTAAATCGGGATTATCTGCCTTAATAACAACGGTATAGGTCACCACATTTGATGTTACTGTTGGGTCTAGCCTTACTTGTGTTACAATCCCTTCAAAGGTTTCACCTATATAGGCATCAACCGTAAAAGAGACACGTTGTCCATTTTTAACATATCCAATATCTGCTTCATCTACATCTGCTTCTACTTGCATTTCTTTTAAATCTTGAGCAATGGTAAATAAAGTTGGTGTACTAAAACTTGCTGCAACTGTTTGTCCTACATCAATTGCCCTAGATAAAACTACACCGTCAATTGGTGAATAAATATTAGCATATCCTAAATTAGTTCTTGCAGATTGCAGGTCAGATAGTCTTTGAGTAACTGTTCCTTTTGCAGTTTCATAATTGTATTGTGCATCCTCAAAATCTGATTTGCTAATCACTTGATTTTCATACAACGTTTTTTGTCTATCGTAAATAGTTTTCATGTAATTTCTTTGGCTTACAGCGTTATCATATCCCGCTTGTGCTTGTGTTGTAGAAGCTTTTAGGTTTGTTTTATCTAATTCTGCAATTAGCTGTCCTTCTTTTACTTCGCTGTTATAATCTACATATATTTTTTCTACAACTCCAGATACTTGCGTACCTACATCCACTTGATTAGTTGGTTCAATAGTTCCTGTTGCAGTAACCATTGTTGTTATAGTTGCTTTTTTAGCTTCTATTGTTTTTGCTTCAATTATAATAGCATCGTCTCCTTTAATAAAAAAGTAAGCTACAATAGCAAATAGTACTAGTATAATGCTACTTATAATGATTGTTTTTTTATTTTTCATGATGGTTTGATTAAATTTTTATATCGTTTCCTTGATAAAATTGTAGTAATTGATGGTATAAAATATTTAGGTATTTTGCTTGTAAATAAATTTGTTGTGCATTGGTAAATGTATTTTGACTAATTACCAAATCTGTTGTGCTCAATGCTCCTAACTCGTACTTTTTTTGAGCTAGTTTATAACTTTGTTCAGCTGCTGTTTTTGAAGCTTCCGAAGCAACTACTTGTTCTTGTGCTGACAGCGCATTTTGATATGCAGTTTCTACTTTTTTATAAACTTCTTTTGTGGTTGTTTGCATTTGAATTTCTGCTTTATCAATATTTATGGATGCTGTTTGAACAGCTCCTTTTGTTTGATTTCTGTTAAATATTGGAATGTTAAGTGATACACCTATGCGTTGATTAAAATTTATATTAAACTGATCTGAGAATGTACTTTTATTAATACTCGTGTATCCTGAACCAGCGCTTGCTGATAAGGACAATGATGGTAAATAAGCACTTTTTGCAATTTCAAGTTCTTTCTCATTTGCTTTAATGTTTAGGTTACTAGCCTTTAATTCTGGCAAAGTTCTTAACGCATTATTATAAATATCAATTTTATTTAATTCAATATTTATTAAATCTAAATTTTCATTAATTGTATCAATTTCAAAATCTTCAGTTAGTGGTAATTCTAATAATTGTTTAAGAGTTATTATGTATTGTTGATAGTTGTTTTTTGCTGATATAACGTTGTATTTATTTGTTGCAGCTTGACTTTGGGCTTCTGTGTAATCACTTAATGCAATAGTTTCTGCATCTAGACGAGCCTGAGCTCTCAATACTTCTTTTTCTGAAGCAGCCAAATTATTTTCCGCTATGGTAATACTTTCTTTACTATATAAAGTTTGTAAATACGTTTCTAGAATTGATAAAACAATGTTGTTTTTTTCTACTTCTTCTTGAAAAATACTTTGTTCAAGTAGTAATTTATTTTGTTTAATTTGATTCGTAAGCTGATTTCCTTGAAACAAGGTCATTGAACTATTAATACCCACATTAGTACTGTTAATTTGATCGGTTACAAAATCACTAGTAATTGGATCTATTGAATTTCCACTAGAAAAACTTTGTGAAGCACTCCCAAATAAATTGGGAAGTCTAGACGATTTTGATTTATTATAATCTACTTCAGCTATGTTTTTGTTTAATGTAGCTTCTTTAACAGTAATATTATTATCAATTGCATAGGCAATGCATTCATCTAAAGACCATATTTTTGGTTTTATATTTTTTGAAACTTCTTGAGCAGCTGAAAATTGCACAATTAGTAAACTTAGTATAACGAGATATAATTTCATTTTTTTGAGTGTTATTATTTAACACTACAAATTTGATGCGATATCTATTATAATAAAACAGTAATGGATGTTTAGAGCGATTGACTATACAGAATGACTTGTTTTATCGATGAGATATTTTGCCGTGGACTATAAAAAATGAATAATTTTATCATATTTCACATACATTTATTCATTCCTTGTTATTATTTTAAGAAATATTGAACTAAAAATTGTTTCGCATCCCTCTTGTCGTCAATAAGTTTAATAAGTATTTACTCACTTTTATTTTTTAAATAAGATGTTTTAAAATAATTTATAACAGCTATCTTTGATAATAAAATAATTTTAATGAGTTTTTATCAGCAAATTGCCCCTTTTTATCACCATATTTTTAAAATCAATGCTAATCAAGTTGATTTTATTAAGTTGAAAATCCCAGAAAGTGATTCTAAAATTTTGGATATTGGATGCGGAATTGGCACACTTTCTTTCGAGTTAACTAAATATTACAAAAAAGTACTAGGAATTGATATGGATGCTGAAATGATACAAGTAGCTTCAAAAAAAATTGGAGATAAGCCAAAATCTATTCAATTTCAACAAATAAGCATGCTTAAATTGGAAACTGTTTTTGATGAAAATTCTGTGGATGGTATTATTTGTTTTGGAAATACCTTAGTCCATTTAAATTCGTTAGATGAAATTTTTGATTTTTTGCAACAATCTAAGGACGTACTAAAATCAAATGGAAAATTATTGTTACAAATTGTCAATTACGATAAAATTTTAGAGAAAGACATTAAGCAATTATCCCTTATAGAAAATGATGAAATTATATTTGAGCGGGATTATGGTTATCGTAAATCTGAAAATAAGATAGATTTTAATACGCGTTTAATAGTGAAATCAACACAGCAATTAATTGATAATAGCATTGAATTGTTGCCTATATTAAAAAATGAACTAACACTTTTATTGAATAAGGCTGGTTTCGACAATTGTAATTACTATGGGAATTTTAATCTTGAATCATATTCTATTGATAGTGCTGCTTTAATTATAGAGGCTTGGTAATTATAACTTATCCAGACCTTCAATATTTATGATTGATTCCTTGTTGATGCTGTAAACGCTTTAGAGTTTTTTTCTTTTATAGGACGCAACAGTTCAAAATTATCTATTTTAGATGTGCTAAATATTTTTTTAATGGCCATTAGTAAAAAATTCGGAACATTCGCAGGTGTATTTACACCTTCCATCTTAACTATTTTAGGAGTTATTTTATATATGCGCTTAGGTTGGGTTGTTGGAAATGCAGGGCTTTTTGGAACAATTATGATAATTCTTTTAGCTCATGTAATTGCAATTTCAACAGGTCTAAGTGTTTCTTCAGTTGCAACAGATAAAAAAATTGGTGCAGGAGGTGTTTATTATGTACTTTCAAGAAGTATGGGAATTCCAATTGGTGGATCTATTGGAATTGCTTTGTATATCGGTACTGCATTTTCAATCTCTTTGTATTTAATAGGTTTTTCCGAAAGTTTAAACGAATATTTTGATTTTGGAATGGGAATTAATGATATTAGATTAACTGGTACTATTGCACTTGTTTCTATTACAACACTTGCATTAATTAGTACTTCAATTGCTATAAAATCTCAATTTTTTATTTTAGCTGCCATTGTTGCTTCATTAGTTTCTATATTTATTGGAAACGGTTCTTTTGAACCAGAGACTATTATAACACTTGCATCTAAAGAAACCGTAAATTTAGAAATTGTTTTTGCTATATTTTTTCCAGCAGTTACAGGTTTTACAGCCGGTATAGCTATGAGTGGCGATTTAAAAGATCCAAACAAATCAATACCTATAGGTACTTTATTAGCTATTGGAGTTGGTTTAATAATTTATATTTCCCTAGCCGTTTTTCTTTATTTCAATGTTAGCTCTGAAGTATTGAAAACAGATTATAATATTTTAATGAAAATAGCTTTCTTTGCTCCTGCTGTTGTTGCCGGAATTTGGGGAGCTACATTGTCTTCGGCTTTAGGAGGTATTTTAGGTGGTCCAAGAATACTACAAGCTATGTCTGTTGATAAAGTAACTCCCAAAATATTTAGAAAAGGTAAAGGGGTAAACAATGAACCTGTTAATGCATTATTATTGGTTTTTATTATTGCTGAAGCTGGTATCTTAATAGGTGAACTAGATATTATTGCACGTATTGTTTCAATGTTTTATTTAGCTGCTTATGGCTTTATTAATATTTCTTATTTTTTAGAAAGTTGGGCAAATCCTGATTTTCAACCCACTTTTAAAATAAAAAGTTGGATTGGCTTACTTGGGTTTATAGCTTGTTTTGCGGTAATGTTTAAACTAGACATGCTTGCAATGATAGCCGCTTTTATTATTATAGCAAGTCTATATATATGGTTACAACGTAAAGAAGTTAAATTGCAATCAAATGATGTTTGGCAAAGTGTTTGGGAAAATGTTGTGAATAAAGGATTAAAAAAAATTGACTCGATTGAAGTTGATGAAAAATCAAATTGGAATCCTAATATTATTTTATTTAGTGGTGAAAGTGATCATCAATCCTATTTATTACAATTAGGTAAAACCTTATCTGGCAGAACAGGAATTGTAACAAACTTTAAACTAATTTTAGATACAAAAAATGACACTCCATTAAAAAAGACAGATCAAATTGTACGAGATGATACTTTTGTTGAATTAGGTATTTTTGCAAGACAAATTAAAGTGAAAAATATTTATGATGGAATAACCAACATTGCCACAACCTATGGTTTTTCTGGTGTTGAACCAAATACTATTATGATGGGTTGGCCAAAAGGGTTGGAAAACTCTACTGAATATTTTAAAATGACAGAAACGCTTTTACACTTAGATTATAATCTGTTATATTTAGATTTTGACAGAAAATCAAAATTTGGAAATTATAAAACTGTAGATTTTTGGTGGAGAGAAACTGATAGTAAAAATGCTGAAATGATGCTTAACATAGCACGTTTTATTATAGCATCACCTCGTTGGAACAACACTAATATTAGAGTTCTTTTTGTAAATAATAACAACATTAATAAAGATTTAATTTATTCTAAAATTTATAAACTCGTTGAAGATTTAAGAGTAATTGTAGATATTGTTATAATTAATAATGCTGTGGAACAAAAACCATTTTATACAATCATTGAAGAATACTCCGGCAAAACAAATTTAACTGTTGTAGGAATTCCTAATTATCAAATTGAAAAACAAGCAGAGTTTGTATTAAAAACAAATAACTTATTTGAATCTATTGGCTCTACACTTTTGGTAAAAGCAGCTAATAATTTTAATATACTGGAATTGGATTTTATTAAAGAGACATAATTCGTTTTCAAAAAAATTATAATTTTTCTTAATTTTTTAAAGGGTTTTATTAAGTAAATATTAATTAAATTCGCTATTCATGTCTCAAAGCGCTTCAATACACGATGCTTTAACTATTAATTTTATATAAAATTAAATAAGTTACGTTAAAATTACATCAAAAATAATCTCCAATCTTAATGAATAATAAATAAACAAATAATAGTAAAATAAGTACAAGTACTATATTTGTAAATAAACTATTATTGTTTTTTTTTACCCATTTTATTCTTGTATTCATAATCAGTAGCATTATAGCTAAGAAAGGCATGAAAAATGCTCCACTTATTGAGTATAATATGATTATCCATACAGGTTTAGCTAAAAATAATAATACCAACGGAATTGTAGACATATAAACTAAATATAGTATGTATAACTTACTTTTATTAACTTTAGTTAAATTATCAATTGATAAAATTGACTTATTTTTTTTTCTTTTTGATATAATATAATCATGAAATAAATATGGAACTCCATCCCAAACACCTAATAATGAAGAAAATACCGCACCCCAAAAACCAATAAGAAATATCCACCTTCCAATAATACCGCTAGTTTCCCCCAATTTATTAGCAAGACCAATAACAATTTTATTGCCAGACATTACTTCTGGATCTACACTTGCTGATAGTATTAAAATTGCTGAACCAAATAATGCTGTTAAGATATATGCAAACCTGAGGTCTTTTCTAGCTTTCGGCAAATCTGAGGCCTTAGTCCAACATTTTTCTTTCAACCAATAACTATAACACAATACAGTTAAACTCCCTCCTATGCCTCCAACAACTCCCAAAAGTAATTTAATAGAACCTATTGGGATCGTAGGAATTACAAACGAAGGCAAAATAGTTACCCAATCAATATCCATTAAAAAGGTATTTATAATTATAGTTATAAACATTACTGAAATAAAAAATTTCATAACATTTTCAAGAAATCCATAATTACCAAACCCTACTAAAATAAGTCCTGCCATTGAATGTATAATTCCCCATGTTTGTATTGAAAGTGAAGGGAAAATAGTATGTGCTACCAAACCACAAGCGGCAATTAAAGCCCCAGCCACTATAAATGTCCAAAGAAAAAGATAAGTAACATAATAATACCCAACTATAGGATGAAATTTAGACAACCAGCCTTGTACTATTGTTGTACCATTACTTAGTTGCCAACGAGCAATTCCTTCATTTAATACATATTTAAAAATAGCTCCTAAAGTTACCACCCATAAAATGACTGTACCAAATTTAGCACCTGCCACTGTTGCTGCAACCATATCTCCGGCACCTATTCCTGTTGCAGCTACCAAAAATCCAGGTCCTATTTGGTTTGTTATTTTTTTTAGAGATGAAATCATTTTTACAAGCTGAATAATGGGCTACTTACAATCTATTCTAGTATTTTTTTTATTTCATTAAATTTAATTGATAATTCTTCAAAACGTTTTTCTACTTCCATTCCTGGGAGTTGGTCTGCTTTATCATTCATTCTATATAAATATAAAATTTGATCATTTAATTTTGGTTGTGGATATACTTCATCCACTGTTTTTAACAATTTAAATGCTCCCTCAATTTTCTTTATTCTATCTTGTTGATTATTACTTTCTTTTAAACTTTTTAATTCATTTTCAAGAAACACTACTAATTTTTGAGATTCAGTAACAAGATTGCTAATTTTATGTTGCATATCTACTTGACTAGTAATATCTTCCTTTGAGACCCCGCTTTCCACAGTTCTAGGATCTATTAACAACTCAAAATTTTGTTCAAGCACCTCATTATCAATAGTTAATTTCACAGTATAAACACCGGGGGCTGCAATTGGGCCATTTTTATATCTTCTATTAATTTCCTTTTGCCACGGGCCTATATGTCTCATATCCCATTCAAAACGATTCAAACCATAATTTGTACTCAACGTTTTATTAACTAAATATAAAACTTCATTTGTATTCATATCTTCTAAAATTTTATCCGGCAATTTTTGTTTAATACTATCACTAACATAAGAAGCAACAATTTTATTACTGGCATTTAGAATATCTAATTTTATCCTATTTTTATTTCCTTTTGGTATATAATAATCAATAGTAACGCTTGGTTGCTTATAAATAGGAAAAGTTGTCTCTGAATTACGTATTTTTGGATAACGGTATCGTATTGTATTGTCAGGTTTAAATAACCATGGGGTAGTATCTAATATGTTAATTTGAGATTGCCTTAACGTAGTTATATTATCTAAAATCCAAAAAGATCGCCCCATAGTACTTAAAATAAGGTCGCCTCTAAAGATTTTAATATCTGTAACTGGGGTAACTGGTAAATTTTGTTGAAAAGATTTCCATGAATTACCATCATCAAATGAAATGAATAGCCCATATTCTGTTCCAACATATAACAAGCCTGATCTTATAGGATCTTCACGTAATACACGTGAAGTATAATCTAAAGGAATGCCATTGGTTGCCGTAGACATTAATTGCCACGTTTTACCATAATCGTTTGTTTTATAAATATATGGTTTTGTATCACCTAATAAATGTCTATCGACTACAACATAGGCTTTGGCAGGGTTAAAATGAGAAGGTTCTATTGATTCTACTCGTCCGCCTTTTGGCATTTTCTTTGGTGTTACATTTGCCCAAGTTTTTCCCCCATCTTTAGTTACAGATACAACACCATCATTTGACCCCGTCCAAATTAATCCTTCCTGAAGCTTTGATTCTCTTATAGAATATAGCGTACTGTAATATTCTTCACCTGTAATATCTCGTGTAATTGGGCTTCCAGAAATCACCTGCTTGTCCGCTTCAAATGCTGTTAAATCTGAAGAAATTGTCTCCCAAATAAGCCCATCGTTTTTGGTTTTATGCAAAAACTGCGATCCGTGATATACTACATCTGAATTATGTGGAGATACATGAATTGGTGCAACTCTCTGAAATCTATATTTTAAGTCTTTAGGATTATGCCCATAAATATTAGTTGCTCCTACTGAATATTCTTTTTCAACTCCAGTTAACTTATTAAAAACCCCAAATCGACCTTTACAATTTACATAAACAATATTATGATTTCCAGGCTTTGGCACTGCAGGACCTGTTTCGCAACCTCCTGTATTTATAATCCAGCCAACTCCTGTATTTTGAATAGCGCTAGGCGCAAAACTGGGTACAGCTATTGTAGTATAGTTATCTTGTTGTCCAGCGTATAGCCAGTATGGGTATTGATCATCAACTTCAACTTGATAAAGTTCAGCGGTAGGTTGGTTAAATTGAGTAGACCATGATTTACCTCCATTATGAGTAACATTTGCTCCTCCATCATTTGCTTGAATAAATAAATCGGAATTATTAGGGTTTATCCAAATATCATGATTATCACCGTGAGGAGGATGAACTTTTATCCAAGTTTTACCACCATTGATAGATTTCAACATCGGATTTGCCATTGAATAAACTATGTCAGAATTATTTGGATCAACTTCAACATTTACATAATAGAAAGGTCTATTTATAAGACCTTTTTCACTTGAAACCTGCTCAAACGATTTACCTTGGTTTTCCGACTTATACAAGCCTCCTTCTTTTCCTGGAGCTTCAATTATTGCATAAACTATACTAGAATTAGTTTGTGAAACAGCTAAATCTATTTTGCCAATTAGGTCTTGAGGTAAGCCTTTATTTAGTTTTTCCCAAGTTTCACCTCCATTTACAGATTTATAGATACCACCTTCTTCATTAGTGCCTCCAGAAATAATTGTCCATGGAGTTCGTTTTGCTTTCCATGCAGCTGCATATATAATAGTTGGATTTCCTGGCAAAAGCTCTAAATCTGAAAAGCCCACTTCATTTGAAATAAATAGTACTTTTTCCCAATTTTCACCTCCATCAATAGTTTTATAAATACCTCTTTCACTATTCGCTTTAAATGCGTTTCCTATTGCTGCAACCCATACAATATTATGATTTGTAGGATCTATTTCTACAGCACCAATCTGCCCAACATTGTGTAATCCAATATGCTCCCAAGTTTTTCCAGCATCTATAGATTTATACATGCCTTTTCCACTAATGACATTACTTCTTAATCCATCCGAACCTGTACCTACATAAACAATATTTGGGTCGTTTACCGCCACTTGGATAGCTCCTATTGAAGGTGTTTTAAAATACCCATCAGACACGTTTTCCCAAGATATTCCATAATCATTAGATTTCCATACGCCCCCACCGGATGCACCCAAATAGAACGTGCCCGGAAGTAATGGTGTACCTGTAACAGTTGTAACTCTTCCGCCTCTAGCGGGGCCCACTGTTCTATATTTTAAGGCTTTAAAATCTTGAGCAACTAATACACTTGAAAAGAATAATGTGAAAAGTAAATAAACTGAAAAAATATGGATCTTCATATTTGAATAAATAATGGTTAGTTAATTATCAAACTTACGAAAAAAAACAAACCAATTTCATATAATTTCAGAAATGAAATATTTTAGATAAAACTTGAGATTTTTGAATGACACAATAGAGTATCAATATTTAAAGTAACGCTGCTTAGAATAAACTATTTTTCAGAAATAAACTGTTTATAGTGTTGATACCTCTCATAAATTTGATTCACATAAGTTACTGGTTCAAAACCTCTTACATAGCCATATTTTATGAATTTTTTGTTGTAATTTTTAGGAAAACGTAAAGCCAAAAGCATTTGATCTACACTATCTTCCCAAACTAATGGATTTAAGCCATTGGCATCTGCTAAAAGCTGAGCATCCCTAACATGACCGTATCCACAATTAAAAGCTGCCAATGTAAATTTTGTTCTATCAACTTCATTGGTTATATCTGTAAATCGCTCATAAATTTGATTTAAATACGTTGTACCACCTCTAATACTTTCTATTGGGTCTGTTGGGTCATTTATACCCAAATCTTTTGCCGTAGCCGGCATTACCTGCATCAATCCTCTGGCTCCTGCCCAAGATTCTGCTTTTGGATCAAATTTTGATTCCTGATA
This sequence comes from Lutibacter sp., assembly GCF_013041805.1. Lineage (GTDB taxonomy): Bacteria > Bacteroidota > Bacteroidia > Flavobacteriales > Flavobacteriaceae > Lutibacter. The sequence goes on along the minus strand of NZ_JABDRI010000074.1, from coordinate 63,471 downwards.
TACTTGTGATGCTAACAAGCGCCAATCCCAACCCAATATTTTTGTGAATTTTTTAATTAAATCATCAAACTGACTAATTTGATTGTTTGTTAAGCTATAGTAATCACTTTTAACCCTTCTATTAAAGAAACGTTTGTTCTTAAAATATTTGTTATAAATAACATGGTAATCCGTTTTTTTTCTTTGAGATATTATCCACTTATTAAGCACAGACCTTAACTTTGTAGATTTTTTTCTTGTGACCCAAGCAATGCGTTGTGAAAAAGAAATAGGAACATCAATTTTTAAAATAGGATTATTAGATGCATTTATTTTGGCCAAGTTTTCATCAGCAATTGTGTATTTGATTTTGCCATCAACCACCATATCAATAATTTCTCCTGTTGATAATTTACTGTCTAGCGTATCAATATAAATGTCTCCTCCAATTTCATTAGAAAAACTCAATATGCGCTCATAATAAGCAGAGTTCTTTCTAATGGAAATAGTTTCTCCAATTAAATCAATGGGATCATCAATCATTTGTTTTTGCAAAGCACTCCAGGAAATTTTTCTGAAATTATCTGGTTTCTTTTGAACTAGAACTTGCTTTGTAAGGTATAAATACTCAGTAAAATCCACTTCCCATTTACGTTGGTTTGTAATGGTCATTCCATGAGCAATTATATCTACATCTCCTCTATTTAAAACTTCAAATTGTGAATCTAAATCGGTTGAAATGATTATTTCTAATTTTAAGTTCAAATGTTTTGATAAGCGCTGTAAAAGCTCATATTCAAAACCCATAGGTTGACCTTTGTATAAAAAATAACTTGTACTGCTATAAACAACTAGAGCCTTTAGCACTCCATCTTTTTTGATATCATCTAAATCCCTATCAACAGAATTTGCTACTATTGGATTTATAATAAAGTCATTAGCAACTGACTTTTTTGCATCTTTACATGAAACTAAATTCAATACTAAAAATACGATAAGTAATTGTATGAATTTATTTTTAATCATAAGCTTCTAAATATAACGGAATTATTTATTCTTTCAAAAAATTTCACCAATTTTGAAGAAGAAACTAAACAACTAGCTGAACTATCAAAAATTACTTACAGTTATGTTATTTCTAATTCAAAGTAACTATTTTATTAAATAAAAGTTAAAATTTCATTATTAATAGTAATACTATTATATTTGCAATTATATTCGCACTTATGAAAAATTTAATTTCAAATCTGAAAATCATCGTTCCAGAGGAAATCTTTTTAAAAGACCCTGAGACTTCTGAACTAGGAAAAAAAATAATAGAGAACAGCATTGTGCTCATTGCTGAAATTGGCTTTGAAGATTTCAACTTTAAAAAGTTAGGACAACGTATAAAATCGAATGAAAGTTCAATTTATAGGTATTTTGAAAGTAAGCATAAATTACTTCTTTATATAACCTCTTGGTATTGGGCTTGGATAGAATATCAACTTGTGCTAGAGACATATAGCATACATAATTCAAGAGAAAAATTAATTAAGGCCATTGAAGTTGTTACAAGAACTGCAAAGCAAGACACTAATTTTGGTCATATTAACGAAATATTATTGAATGAAATTGTTATCAATGAAAATTCAAAATCGTACCTAACAAAGAATGTTGATATAGAAAATAAAGACGGTTATTTTATTTCGTATAAACGGGTAGTTACGAGGCTTTCTGAAATAATTTTAGTATTTAATCCTAATTATAAATTTGCATTGAGTTTGGCAAGTACTATTGTTGAGAGTTCACTCCATCAACAATTTATTAAAATTCATTTTAAATCAATTACTAATTGTAATGACACGTTAACACCTACTGATTATTTTACAGATGTTGCGTTAAAAATATTATCATCTAATGGAAAGTAAAACATTAACGCCTTGGAAACGTTTCATAGGCTTATTAAAAATAGAACGCAAAGATATTTATCAAATAGGCTCCTATGCTATATTAGAAGGAATTGTAGCATTATCACTTCCTTTAGGTATTCAAACAATTATAAATTTATTACAAGGAGCTCAAATATCTGCTTCTTGGATTATTTTAATTTTGCTTGTTACAGCAGGTGTTACATTTGCTGGTATATTAAAATTAATGCAAATGCGTATTATTGAAACCATACAGCAACGCATATTTACAAGAGCCTCTATAGAACTAAGCTACCGTTTTCCAAAAATAAAAATGAGTGAACTCCGCAATTTCTATCTTCCTGAACTTGCAAATCGATTTTTTGATACCTTAACTATACAAAAAGGTTTATCTAAAATTTTAATTGATGTTCCCTCTGCTTTTCTACAAATTATATTCGCGCTTCTTCTACTGTCATTTTATCATCCATTTTTTATCATTTTTGGATTGTTACTGCTACTTTTAATATATGTAGTATTTAAATATACAGCCCAAAAAGGACTAGACACAAGTTTAAAAGAGTCTAAAAATAAATATAAAGTTGCCCATTGGTTGCAAGAAGTTTCACGTGCAGTTATTAGCTTTAAACTATCTGGAAGAACAGATTTAGCGTTGAAAAAAACTGATATCCTGGTTGAAGAATATTTGGAATCAAGAGAAAATCATTTTAAAATATTAGTGTTGCAATTTGCACAAATGATTGGTTTTAAAGTACTTATTACCGCAGGGTTGTTATTAATCGGTGGATTTTTAGTGTTAGATCAGCGAATGAACATTGGACAATTTGTTGCAGCTGAAATTATCATTTTATTAGTGATAAATTCTGTTGAAAAACTAATTCTAGGTCTTGAATCTTTTTATGATGTGTTAACTTCTATTGAAAAACTTGGACAAGTTATAGATAAACCTATTGAGCCTCAAAATGGTGAAATTTTAGAAACAAATAGTGACCTAACAATTGATTTACAAAATGTTTCTTATGGAGTTCATGATAAAAGTGATTTAATCTTAAATGATATTTCGTTACTAATTGAACCAAAAGATAAGATTCTAATTCAAGGGGAAAATGGTTCTGGTAAATCTAGTCTATTACAACTTATCGCTGGACTTATTAAATCAACTGGTGGATACATATATGTAAATAACCTTTCAATTAATAGTCTTTTAGTTAATGAATATCGTTCAAAACTAGGATTATCTCTTTCTGACGAGACTCCGTTTGAAGGAACTATTAGGGAAAATGTTACTTTTGGTGATAAAACTATCTCTGATGAATTTATTTTCGAAGTTTTTGAAAATATTGGTTTAACTGACTTTATAAAGAAGCAATCTATGGGATTAAATACAACATTGCATCCTGAAGGCAAAAAAATTGGGGACACTACTGCAAAGAAAATTGTATTAGCAAGAGCAATTCTAAAAAGCCCTAAGCTATTAATCCTAGAAGATCCTTTAGATCAATTTCATAGTGCTGAAGAGAAAAAAATTATGACTTTTTTAACAGATGAAAGAAGACCTTGGAGTTTAATTATAGTTAGTAATAATGACAATTGGAAAAGCAGGTGCAACAAACATATTATGCTTAGTAAAGGTCAAATAGTAAAACGTAATAAGTAAGCTATGTTAAATATTTCGAATAATAGAGTTTCTGAATTTATTGATTTAACAAAATTTAAATCGGGAAAAGAAATTTTCAATAAAGAATATCATAAAAATTTTAGAAAAGTACTAGTGTTTTTTTCTTTAAGCTTATTTGTGATACTTTTTTTACCATGGACTCAAAACATAACTAGCGATGGAAATGTAACCACGCTAAAACCAAATCACAGACCGCAAACATTGCAATCACAGATTCCAGGAAGAATTGAACAATGGCTGGTTCAAGAAGGTGATTTTGTTAAAAAAGGAGATACTATCCTTCGAATTTCTGAGGTAAAGAGTGATTATTTTGATGAAAGATTGGCTGAACGAACTGGAGATCAACTAAGTGTGAAATCATCTTCTGTAATAGCTTATCAAAATAAGGTTACAGCGCTTACAAATCAAATTGCAGCGTTAAAACAAGAGAGAAGTTTAAAACTTCAGCAAGCTGAAAATAAACTAATGCAAGCCAAGTTGAAAGTTGAAAGCGATAGTATGGATTTAAAAGCTACTAAATTAAATGCTGAAATTGCTAAAATACAGTTTGACAGAACATTAGCTCTTCAAGTTGAAGGCTTAAAAGCTGTAAAAGATGTTGAAGAAAAACGTTCTAAATTACAAGAAGCTGATGCTAAGTTCATTTCTCAAGAGAATAAATATTTGAGTACTAAAAATGAAGTTTTAAATAGTCAATTGATTATTACTACAATTAGTGCCACCTATGGCGATAAAATTGCAAAGGCACAAAGCGACCTATATACAGCTCAATCAAGTGGTTTTGATACGGAAGCTGAAGTTTCAAAATTAGAGACAAATTTGGCGAATTACAAAAAACGAAGCAGCCTAATGTATGTAACTGCCCCTCAAGATGGTTATATTAATAAAGCTATAAAATCTGGTATTGGAGAAGTTTTTAAAGAAGGTGAACAATTAGTTAGTATTATGCCTGCAAATTATGAATTAGCAGTTGAAATGTACGTACGCCCCATAGATTTACCATTAATTCATATTGGTGAAAATGTGAGGGTTCAATTTGATGGTTGGCCAGCAATTGTGTTTAGCGGTTGGCCAAATGTATCTTATGGAACTTATGGAGCTAAAGTTATAGCTATTGAAAATTTTATAAGCAATAATGGTAAATATCGTGTCTTATTAGCTCCCAATAAAGATGATGTTGAATGGCCTATCGCAATTCGAGTAGGATCAGGTGCGAAAACTATTGCTTTGCTAGAAAATGTTCCTATTTGGTTTGAATTGTGGCGTCAAATTAACAGCTTCCCTCCTAACTTCTATCAGCCTATGGATACAATTGGAGATAAAAAAGCTAAAGAAAAAAAATAATGAGAGTATACAGCAACATCATATTTTTATTAATATCTTTTCTAGGTTTTAGTCAAGACAATTCAAATTCTCTTGGCCTAGAAGAATATTTGGGCTATGTAAAAAAGTTCCATCCAATTGTAAAGCAAGCACAACTAATTACAAGTGAAGGTGAAGCTAAATTGCTTAAATCTCGTGGAGCATTTGACCCTAAGTTAGAAGTCGATTTTGCGAATAAAAAATTTAAAAACTCAACCTATTATGATAAATTAAATGCGACATTTAAAATTCCTACGTGGTACGGTATAGAACTAAAAGCTAACTATGAAAATAATGAAGGAACGTACTTAAATCCTGAATTTAATACGCCTGAAGATGGGCTATATACCGCGGGTATTTCAGTATCATTAGCAAAGGGTTTATTAATTAATAAAAGGATGGCTACCTTAAAACAAGCTAATTTATACACAAACCAAGCTGAAGCCAAACAAAAGTTAATAATCAATGAAATTTTGTTTGAAGCAATTTCAGGTTATTTTAATTGGTTAAAAGGGTATCAAGAAAAGTTAGTTTTTGAAGGATATCTAGTGAATGCTGAAAATAGACTCAATATTGTTAGAAAAAGTTACTTAGCTGGAGACAAACCTGCGGTGGATACACTTGAAGCAAGCATTAACCTAAAAAACAGAAAATTAGATCTTGAAAAAGCATCTATAAAGTATATTAAATCAAAATTAGAGCTTTCTAACTATTTATGGCTAGAAGATAATTTACCTTTGGAATTAGAACAAGATATTGTCCCAGATGCCAATACAATTAATACTATTGACCTTGTTTTAAATAGTTCTGTTTTAAACATTGAAAATGATGATTTCATACAAAATCATCCTAAAATAAAAGAGCTTCAATTTAAACAAGAAAGTTTACTAATTGAAAAACGATTAAAATTAAACAACCTATTACCTAAAATTGATGTAGAGTATAATTTTTTATCCACTGATTACGAAAATATAAACACCTTTAATACCGCAAATTATAAAAGTGGATTAAATATTAGTTTGCCTTTATTTTTAAGAAAAGAAAGAGGTGACCTCGCACTGGCAAAATTAAAGTTAAAGGATATTGCCTTTGATATTTCTGCCACAGAGGTCAGTTTAAAAAATAAAGTAAATGCAACAGTACAAGAGATTGATTCATACAGAAAACAATATCAAATACTTAAAAATTTAGTAATTAATTACAAACAATTGGTTACTAGTGAAGAACGTAAATTTAGCTTAGGTGAGGGTTCTCTATTTCTAATTAACTATCGTGAAGTAAAACTTATTGAAACTGAACTAAAAAGAATTGATGCTGAATTTAATATATTTATTAGTAAATCTAATTTATCAAGAGTCATAAATAATTTGTACTAAGAACTTAATAATACTATTAAACATGTTTCTGATAGTTAATTTTAAAAATTAACTATACTGTCATTATATAAATAATCTGTATCAATTAGCCATATTTATATTTGTTTATCTCTATTTTCAATTTTAATGTATATTTGAAACAATTAATTCTTATATACATAAAATGAAAAAATTAGTATCATCTTTTATAGTTGCTTTTGTAGTACTTTCAAGTTTTGCACAAGAAGCTAACAAGTTTTTCAACCCTTTAAAATATCGGAATATAGGACCTTTTAGAGGCGGTAGATCTGTTACAGCTAGTGGCGTTATAAATGACCCGCTCACCTACTATATGGGTACAACAGGTGGTGGACTTTGGAAAACTGAAGATGCTGGTGTAAGTTGGAATAATATTTCTGATGGGTTTTTTAAAACGGGTTCTGTTGGTGCTGTAGCAGTTTCTGAGTCCAGTCCAAACATTGTGTATTGTGGAATGGGTGAACATGCGGTAAGAGGTGTCATGACATCATATGGAGATGGTGTATATAAATCTACAGATGCAGGAAAAACTTGGAAAAAAATTGGATTAGATAAAACACAACATATTTCAAGAATAGTAATTCATCCTACCAATCCAAATATTGTTTTTGTTTCGGCGCAAGGAGCTTTATATGGTCCAACAAAAGAGCGTGGAATTTATAAATCTATTGACGGAGGAGCAACTTGGAAAAATGTGCTATTTGTAAATGAACTAACCGGTGGTGTAGAACTATCAATGGATATGAATTACCCTGAAATCATGTATGCAGCAATGTGGGAACACCAACGTAAACCTTGGAAAATTATTAGCGGTGGTGAAGGTAGCGGACTTTATAAATCTGTTGATAGTGGTGAAAGTTGGTTTAAAATTCACGAGGGTTTACCAAAAGAGAAAGGTAAAATGGCTATTGCCGTAAGTCGTTCAAATTCAAATACCGTTTATGCACTTATTGAAAGTGATAGCAATAAAGATTTAGGAGGATTATTTGTTTCTACAAATAGCGGAATGAATTGGACTAGAGTGAGTGATGACAATCGTTTAACGCAAAGAGCGTGGTATTATACAGAGGTATTTGTTGATCCAACAAATGAAAATGTAGTGTATGTTTTAAGTGCATCAGCATTAAGATCAATTGATGGCGGTAAAAATTGGGAGTTACTAAGTGGTACTCACGGTGATTTCCATGATTTATGGATACATCCAAAAAATGCTAACAATATGGTTATTGCAGATGATGGTGGTGCTTTTATTTCTTTTAACAATGGTGAAAGTTGGTCTGGGCAATCAAATATGCCTACTGCACAATTTTATCGTGTAAATGCAGATAATTTATTTCCTTATAACTTATATGGCGGGCAGCAAGATAATTATTCTGTAAAAATAGCGAGTCTATCAGAAGGTAGAAGTAGCATTTCTACTCAAGATTGGACAGATTGTGCAGGTGGTGAAAGCGCTTTTTTAGCTTTTGATCCTGACAATCCTAGATATGTTATGGGTGGTAGTTATTTGGGCACAATAGAAGTACTAGATATGAAATCAAAGGCGAGTACTAATATTATGGCCGCTCCTATTCAATATTTAGGAAGAGAAGCTAGAAATATGAAATATCTCTACAATTGGAATGCGCCAATAATTAGATCTAAACATAACCCTAATACCTTTTATCACGGTGCTCAATTAGTTTTAAAAACAACTGATATGGGTGAAACTTGGGAAGAAATTTCACCAGATTTAACAAGAAATATAGATGAAAAACAAGGAAATGGTGGTGGGCCTTATACCAATGAAGCTGTTGGTGCAGAAAACTATGGAACGCTAAGCTATATTTTAGAGTCACCTTTTGAAAAAGGAATTATTTGGACAGGGAGTGATGATGGATTTGTATATATCTCTAAAGATGATGGTAAAAATTGGGTAAATGTTACACCAAAAGGACTTCAAGAATGTTTAATTAATTCTATTGAAGTATCTCCTCATAATCCAGGCACAGCTTATATTGCAACTACTCGTTACAAATTTAATGACTATACGCCTGCTATTTACAAAACTGAAAATTATGGTAAATCTTGGGTAAATATAAGTGCTGGAATTCCATATGGTTCTTTTACAAGAGTTGTTCGAGAAGATTCAGATAGAAAAGATTTACTTTTTGCAGGTACTGAAACAGGAATTTATATTTCTTGGAATGGAGGAAAATTTTGGGAGCCATTTCAATTAAATTTACCAGTTACACCAATTACCGATTTAATGGTGCATAAAGGAGATTTATTAGTTGCTACTTCAGGTAGATCATTTTGGATTTTAGACGACTTAGGACTTTTATCTCAATATCAAAAGGATACTACAAATAAACTTTACAAGCCTGAAGACACCTACTATGGATCTTGGAGAAGCCCTCTTAATTCAACTAATTCAAAATTTGATGGAACAGACCTTTTTGAAGGTGTGAATCCTGCAAATGGTGTTGTAATTTATTATAACCTTGAAAAACTATCTGATTCAGTTGAAATTTCATTAGATATAAAAAATGAAAAAGGCGAATTAATTAGAACTATAAGTTCCATAAAAAATAATACTTTTAAAAGGTATGCTGGCGGACCTTCTCCTGCTCCAACGCTTTCAAAAAATGAAGGCTTAAATAGATTTGTTTGGGATATGCGTTACCCAATGATGCCCGGAATTCCTGAAGTATATTTAGAAGCGAGTTACAGAGGACATAAAGTTACACCCGGATCTTATACAATTGATTTAAAAATAGAAGATGTAGTTTTAAACTCAAAAGTTCAAATAGTAGAAAATCCTAATTATGGTGTTCCAATGAATCAATACTACGTTTATGATACATTTATGACAGAAATGGAAAACTCTTTAACTGAAATGCATTTAACTGTGAATAAACTAAAAATTATTCAAGAAGAAGTTAAAAAAATTGTAACAAATTTAAAATTGAATGAAACGAATGGTAGTGAATTACTAGCTAATGGAAATAACTTATTAAAGAAATTAGTTACCTGGGACGAAGCAATGGTTCAACGAAAGTCTAAAGCTTACGATGATGTTGAAAATTTCCCTAATAAGTTTACTGCTGAATATTTATACCTTATTAACCAAACTGAGAGTGCTATTCCAAGGGTTAATAAATCATCAATAGATAGAAAAGCTGAATTAGATGCACAATGGATTCAGTTAAAAGAGGAAGCAACTACTTTGATAAATTCATCAATACCAGGCTATAATAAAAAACTTTGGGAAGCCGGTATTGGCGCACTAAAAATGGATTAAAATATTGTTTTAGTTTATACTTTAATATAAAAAGCGGAATAGTAAATATTTACTATTCCGCTTTTTATATCATTGATTTCTTTAAAAAGAGACTTGTATCCAATAGGCCGTTCCGCTCATTTGAACATCTATTACTTTAAAGACTTCGTCTTTGGATGTACTATGAATTTTATTTCCAAATCCTGGAGAACCATAAGGTCCTTTGTGAATGAATCGTTGCGTTCTTGCAAAAATTAAATCATTTACTTCTGGTGTAAATCCAGTCTCATCTTCAAAAATTGTGAAATATAATTCTCCATTTGATGCAGAAAACTGAACAAACCCAGTTTTCGTAAAATACCTATCTAACTCCGTTAACGCATTTTCATAAAAGATAGCGTTCTTTTTATATTTCATTAAATAATTTAAGATAGCCGTTGAAGTATTTTGTGAAACGGCAACATTGTACTCATTTTCCTCTTCTGCAACAGCTCTTAGCTCATTTAAAATTAAATTTATCTCATTGCTGTGCTCACAATTAGGAAAGTTCGCTAAATGAGTTTCATAATCTATTATTTCTATACTTTCACCTATTTTAGCATAATCCTCAGCATCAGTTATAACTGCTATAGGCTCAATGGGAATAACGTCTTCTTTATCTTTGTTATCAATTTCACCGCCCATTTGGGTCATAAAAAATGCACCTGCCGCAATCACTGCAACTCCGATACCATACAATAGTAAATTACTCTTTTTTTTAGAAGCAGTATCTTTAGGAAAAGACTCTTTTTTTTCTTCAATGTTCTTTTTATCTACAGTTTTAACTTGTTCTTTTTTTTCGTTAAAAGCTTTTTCAGGTTCCTTTTTTATCTCAATACCAGATTTGGGAGTAATAATATTTTGAGAATCAACAGGTTTAAGTGGTTTAACATCTAAAGTTGATAGCAAAAGCTTCATGCTGTTTTCTTCATTCAAATAATAATCAATATGCTGAATTCTTCTTAATCTGAATGGAACATCGCACTCTTCAATTTTTATAGGAATAACACGCTTTCTTTCTTCCAATGCATAAGAAATTTCATCCATTACATTTCCAGATTCTACAGAGTTTTTTGACATGATCAAAATCACATCTTGGCAAGTTTCTAAGGCTAACTCAATTGAAGCATCCCAATGACCACCAGGCCTTATTTGTTTATCTAGCCACAAAGTTGCGCCAGCTTCTCTTAAGCTTTGAGTGAATTTTGCTACAAAATCAGCATCCTTTCGAGAATAACTAATAAAAATAGTATTCGAAGACATAATAAAAAAATTTAGTTAGTAGTAGTATTTGTTTACTAATATAGTAAAATTTATTACATCATGATTAAATCATTTTATAATCAGCTATTTACATTAAGAAATGTTCATACAAAAACTTTATAAAATCATCTTCAGGATTATCGGTACTCATTAAAACTGTATAAGCCTTATATGCATTAGTATGCATTGATAATTTTTCTCTTATTCCTGACATTTTAGTAGCCTTCAAATAATATTCTTTTGACTTATCAAATTTTCTGGCGTATAAATATGCTTCGGCTAAAGTTGCAAACTGCCAAACATTTTTACTACTAGCTTCTGCGGCTTCAATGGCTTTATTTGCATATTTGAGCATATCATTTTCATTATGATACTTCACAAGACTTAAAAAAGCAAGATTGATTGCGTGATAATAAATTTGATCTAAATTATTTGCTTGAATGGCAAGCTCATACCCTTTCGTGTAATACTCAAATGATTTATCTCCATCTTCACTTGAATATGTATTCAAATATAATCGCTTATATCTTCCAGCAATTAAACCATAAAGGTCTGAATTATTCTTAGCTAGCGGATGACTTATTAAAATTTCTAAAGCTTCCTCTTTTCTATCGAGCCCTTCTAATGCAAAAACAAGCCGTTTTAATCCATTCGCATCAATTGAATTTACAACGGGTAATAACTTTTTAACAACGGTATTATATTTACCTAATGCTAAATTAATTTCCTCTTTATTTGTATATTCATTATAAAAATTATTCCCTGTTAATGTATTTACTATCAATAGATAACAATCATTAAACTCATCTTTAGGTTTAACCATAGATAAGTGATTACCATCAACCATTTCACAATAGTCATCCTCAAAAGGTTCAAAACAAGAATCAATAGCTACATACTCATCATTGGTAGCTGCGGCAACTTTTAATTCAAAAGGATAATCATTCTTAAATTCAGTATCCCAATTACTGCGCAAGGATTTAATAAAATCTCCATCACTGCTTAATTGTAAATATTTATTATCAAAAGTATTTGCTAATACATCTGGGTTAATTCCATTATTAGGGGAACCTATAAGTATTAAATGTGATATCTTATTTCTTAAATCTTCATCTAAGCTTAAAATGGCTTTTTGAGCTATTAAACCACCAAGGCTATGCGCTACAATGGCAAGTCTATCGTATTTATCAAATTTATACTTAAATGATTTTGCTAAAAATTTAGCGATTTTATCAATGTCTTTCGTTCCACCCCATATGTCTTTTCCAAATTCTGGATTTACATGTTGTGAAAAACCCAATGGCTTCATATCCCAACCATCCATTCTTTTATCATTCATCAATAATTCAGGGATAATACCAAAAGTATCAGCAGCCTCACCAGAAAAACCATGTATAAAAAGCAACAAATTATTGGACTTTTCATCTTGTCTATAAGAGGTAACAACTTCTTTTAATTCTTTACTAGAAACTTTATTTGGCTGTTCCCATTTTTCCACAGAAAGCTTTTCTCTAATTTTTTTCGGAACATAACTAAGGGTAAAGTTATCATACGCTTGCAAATTAGCATAAGGGTTCTGTTTTTTACCCACCATTTCAGCTAATCTTGGAACTTCCCATTGAATATAATCTAAAACTTCATAAATTCGAATAAATGGATCCCTAAATTCAGATTTATGTTTGCCTTGAAAAACATCTAATATACATTTTGTAAAGAAACTATTTTGACCCTCTGGTTGAAATGAGATTTGGTCTTCCCAGCACGAAGAAACGATGGTTACTCCACGCTCATTATCAATTTTTTGCCCCAGCCCATCTCTTATTTGAGAACTCTTTGGTCTTAATGAAGATTTACTTTTAACCTCTTTCGAGTTATGCAAATTGAAGCCTTGTGTTATTCCAGCTGCATGACAACAATCTAAGAAAAATATTAATCGCTTAGATTTTAACCCATCCAATTTATCCTTAACAGTCTTAGCACTTATCCAAGTTTCCTTAAATATTTCATCACTTTCATTGCTCATATCAGAAGGCTGAATGAAGTATTCATTAAATTCATATCCACCATGACCAGTATAGTACAAAAAAACAGAAGAGTCCTCATTAGTTATTTCTTGAAGTTTATCAAAAGCATCTAATATATGTTGTTTTGTAGATTCTTTTCCTGTTACTAAAATAATATTATTTGGATCGTAGCCTGAAAGATTTTCATCAATCAAAATATCATAAATAGCTTTTGCATCTATATATGTATTTAGTTCTGGATCTTCTACACCTATTATTAAAGCATACGCATTTTCTAACTTTTTCATGGAAATTATAATTTTAAATTACTGTATAACAATTTTACCTTATTGACTTGTGATTGTGTGATATTAGTAAAATTTGAGTTTGTTAATTGCAGTAAGGTTTGAAATAATTTTGCCTGTTGAAATGAAATAGCTTCAGCTTTCAATAATTCGTCTTTCAAATCTATATTAGTTTTATTTTGAGATGAAATATCATTTTCTTGCGCTTTTAGAATAATTCTATGGTTTAAACCATCTCTTATGTTCATCATTTGATGATATGGTGTTACCTCTTTAAAAGATGGTCTTTTCTCGCCAATTTTCATAGCTTGCTTCGCTATTAATCGAGGTGTTTGTTCCGTCAAATTTTCACCAATTGCTTCATCAATTTCTTGATCAAATTTTAATGAAATTCCAGTAGCAGTGGCGTCTATACCACTTAACTTATTCATTATATTTGAAAAATGTTTTCTGAAAATCCAAAAAATAATTAGCATGGTTATAGGCCAAATAATATGCCCTATAATACTACTAATAAATTCTAAAGTTGTCCATACTTCTTTAACCTCTTCGGTAGAATCTTGAAAAGCCATAAATTTGATTTAGTTAGTTAGTTTTTAAAAATTAGTTAATGCCAAAAGTTCAAAACATTTTTAAATCGGTCATCATTAAAATAGTCAACAAATATTGGGTCATTCATATATGAATTTGGTGTAAATAAATATCCATGAGCAACTGCTTGTGTTAAATGTTCAAATACTTTATTGTCTTCACGAATAGTTGCATAATACTGTGCTAAAGCATAATCAATAGTTCCAAATTGATAATCAGATTGTTGTAATCTAATTTTTTTAAGCGTTTCTTCAGACTCTTGATGTTGGTTATTTTTGAATTGAGAACTTGCAAGCTTAGAAAGTAACTCTGCATTTAAAGGATCTTTTTTTAATACTCTTTCAAAGTGATTTTTAGCTTTTTTAAAATTTTGATTATAAAAATAGGCTAATGCTAAATTTTCGTCATTCTGTTTAATACTAGCCGATTGAATCAATTTATTAAAATAAACTTCTGCCAGATCTATTGATTTTAGTAACAAATATTCATTCCCTATATACAGGTATAACTCTTGTATCTCAGAAAATTCTTTATATTCTAATTTTGAAATTAAGTCTTCAACTTCTTTATTTTCACCAGAACGAATGAGCGCTGAAAACAATGGTTTTTTTAATTGATTTTCATCCACCGTTTTATTAATTTCAGTCAGTAAATCAATAGCGTCATCATAATTACCTAATTCAATTTCTGATAATGCTTTTATATAAATTCTATCTTTACAAAAAGCACAATTTTCAATTTCCATTCCTTTAGTTGAAATTTCATTAAAAATAGCAATCACGTCTTCAGGTTTATTTACAAACTGCAATGCAATTGTCATATTACCTGAATTCGTTGACAAATCAAATGGAGTAATATCATATTCCTTTTTTGAGTAATAATAAACTTTATCGTTTTGACCTCGCAATAATGCCTCATACATATTTAGCAAATTTTGTTGTCTTAGGTTTGCAAACGATGTTGGATTAATTGTTTTTAACAAAGAATCTGATTTTTTAAAATCTCCTGTATTGAAATAATGTGCTACTCTTTCAACCTTCGGTTCAAAATAGTTAGAATCGGCTTCAATAGATTTATCGAGCAATTCAACATATTTTATAGGATCATCTATTGTCGCCTTTGCTTCATAAAGATATTTGTAAGCTTCAAATTTAGGAGGAGAGCCTGGTTGTAAATTCGCTTTTTTATTTTCTTCTGTTATTAAAAATCCTAAAATAAGTTGATTCAATTTTTCAATACATTCTAACGGTGATTTAGAATCACATTCTATTAATTTAAATGATATCAATTGCGTATCCTCAGCGCTATTTGTTATTGTTCCTTGAAACAATAATTTTTCGTTTTCTAAATAAAAATTTCCAGAAATAAGCTTACCTGCATTGAAATATTCATTAATTACACTCTTGTTGTCAATTGGAGCTGAAGAATCAGATGCATTATTTATTTGAAGTAAATAATTATCTATAATTTCAGGAGATATAACCTGACCTACATTATTTTCAGAGATGCCATGTATTATCCAATCTGAAGTCATTTTCCCGATAATATCATATTTTTCATCACCTGTATTATTCCCAAATCTAAGTACAGCTATTTTATCATTTAGATTATTTATTGACTCTTCTTTATCTGAAATTTTTGGTGTAGAAAAATTATTTTGAATAATCAGTAAAGCAGATAAAAATGATAAAACACTAATAATCCCCAAAATATAGAAGTACATTTTATGAAATGGACTATTTTTAAGTTCTACTTTAACTAAGTTACCTTCTTCATTTAATTTCTTATTTTTATAGTCTAAACCTACTAAGTGATAGCGCCAAACTAAAAATATATTAATTGGAAAACCAATTAATAATATAATTAGTAAATAGGTGACTGATTTTTTTGAAAGACCAAGAGGTTCCCACGTAACAGCTAAAACTTGAATAAGTACCCAACTAGAAACAATATAAATTGAAAGTTTTTTAAAAACTTCCTTATCATTACACTCTTTTAAAAAATTCTTTATATTCATTTAAATCAATTAAATAACTTATTTACTGCAATATAACAACTTGAAAAATTGGAATACTGAAAAATTTTCACTAATATAGTAAAATATTAACTAAAAAATATTTAAAATGTCAAAGCCAGAAAAAGAGACTATCAAGCCAAAAACAGGTATAACTATTAAACCAAAAACAGGTATTACAATTAAACCTAAGACAGGTATTACTATTAAACCTAAATAGTATTTCGAATTTATTAGAAGACAGATTTTTTAATCTGTCTTCTAACTTTTTAACCAATATTCTATCCAATTAATTATTTTCTAAATCTTGAGTAAATAACTAATTTTCTTTTTGTATTTATAAAATAAACACCAGTTAACAAAACTATGGCGGCAATAACAGATTGAATTGTAATTTGTTCTTTTAAAAAATACCAACCAAGCAAAAGAGCAATAATTGGATTTACATAAGTAGAAGTTGCTACCTTTTCAGGTGAAACTGTTTTTAGTAAATAGTTAAATGATGTAAATGCCACTATTCCACCAAATACAATCAGTAAAAACATTGAAAGTTGCACCTTACCACTCCAAACTGTTGGACTAGACCAAACTTCTCCAAAAGACAAGCTTACTATAAAAAGCATAATACCTCCTGTAAGCATTTGATAACCGGTATTTATAAAGTAATTTGATGGCAAATCAGCTTTAGAAACAAATAAACTTCCATAGCCCCAACTAAACATACAGGCGAATATCATTATAACTCCAAGCAAAGTTCCTTCTTTACTTATTATTTCTTTTTGACTTACCAAAAGAAAAACTCCTATTATACCCAAAATTACACCAATAACTGACATTAATTTTATTTTTTTTCCATCAAAAAAACGCATTAATAATAGGACCACTAAGGGCTGTGCTGAAATTTCTAAAGCTGCAAAACCGCTATCAACATATTTAAGAGCCCAAACTACTACTCCATTTCCAAATGTTAAAAACAAAAAACCTGCAACAGCAGTATTCGCTAATTGTTTTTTTGAAATTAAAAGATTTAGCCCCATAATTTTACCTATGATAAATATGAGAATTCCAGCAGAGATAAATCGAATAGATGCAAGCATAAAGGGCGGTAATTCACCAACAGCCACTTTATTCATTAAATAAGTAGACCCCCAAATAACATAAATTGCAAAAAAAGCTAAAATAATAAGAACTGTATTTTGAGGCTTATTCATTTTATATAAATTATATATTGTAATAAGTTTCAATATTAAGAAATATAAGTGGATTATTAGGAAAGCCCTAAAAAGATTTTAATTGAATTAAATATGACTTTAATCATTGCTAAATTGTATCGTTTTGTATAATTTCGCAACCGTTTAATTCGTATTTTAATAGTACAGAAAACGACAAACAAAAAAATAATCCCTTAAAATGGGAAATTATATGAAACAAAGAATTTTAGTTGTTAATAGTGGTGGAGACTGTCCAGGAATGAATGCAGTAATAAGGGCCATCGTTAAACGTGCAAGTCAAGAAACCAAGTGGGAAATTATAGGAAGTGTAAATGGATTTGATGGTATTTTATCTGAACCTCTGGAATTAGTACCTCTAACTGAAAAACGCGTTGAAGGAATTCATATACAAGGTGGAACAATTTTAACCACCAATAATAAGCGAAACCCTTTTAATTATCCTGTCAAACAAAAAGATGGAACTATAAAAAATGAAGATGTTACTGACAAATTAATTTATAATCTTAAAGTTTTTAACTTTGATGCGGTTATACATATTGGAGGTAATGAGTCTCATAAAATTTCCCATAAATTATCTCAAAAAGGCGTAAATATCATAGGAATTCCGAAAACAATAAATAATGACTTATCAATAACAGATTTTTCATTTGGATTTCAAACAGCCGCACATGTAGCGACTGAAGCGGTGGATAAATTAGTTACTACAGCTAATTCGCATAATAGAGTTTTAATTTTAGAAGTAATGGGACGTGATGCGGGCTGGATTGCACTACACGCTGCAATTGCTGGCGGTGCAGAAGTATGTCTAATTCCTGAGATCCCGATTGACATGGAAAAAGTATTACAAAAGTTAAAGTCGAGATATACAGCTGATGGTAGAGGATTTGCAAATATAGTTGTTGCTGAAGGCGCCTATTTTAAAGGTGAAAAAAATGAAAAAATATCTGGAAGTATTGCTCGTAAAATTGCTGAAAAATTAAAAGAATCAAACTTTCAAGCTGATATTAGAGAAACAATTTTAGGACATTTGCAACGAGGGGGCTCACCTATTGCATTTGATCGAATTTTAGCGACAGAGCTTGGAGTAAAAGCTTTTGAATTGGTTAAAGAAAAAAAATTCGGAACTATGGCGGTTCACCAAAATTTTGAATTAACTCATAAAGATTTAAAAGAAGTCATCGATCAATATAATAAAGTTGAATTATCTCATAATTTAATTCATACTGCAAAAGGAATTGGTATTTCTTTTGGAGATTAATAATAGTTACAAAATTAAAAATGAAGAAAAAAGTATTAGTATTAACAGGAGGTGGAGATTGCCCTGGATTAAATGCAGTTATTAGAGGAATTGTTAAGCGCGCTGCACAAACTGAAGATTGGGAAGTTGTAGGAAGTATACAATCATTTGATGGTGTTTTAAGAGAACCTACTGAGATTATAGAATTAAATGAGAAAACCGTTTCAGGTATTCACTATCAGGGTGGAACAATTTTAGGTACGACCACAAAAGGAGGACCTCTTGCTTGGCCTGTGAAAGAAAATGATGGCACATGGTCGTTTATTGATCGTTCTGATGAAATGATACGAAGACTAAAACATCTTGGAATAGAAGCCGTAATAAGTATTGGAGGAGATGGTTCACAAAGAATTTCGCAAGTTCTTTTTGAAAAAGGATTGAATATTATAGGTGTTCCAAAAACTATTGATAATGACTTATCTGCTACGGATTATACGTTTGGGTACCAAACAGCTGTGCAAATAGCTACAGAAGCTGTTGATAGACTTGTTACTACTGCAGCCTCACACAACCGTGTAATTATTCTTGAAGTGATGGGAAGAGATGCTGGTTGGATTGCTTTAAGTTCAGCTCTAGCAGGTGGTGCAGAAGTTTGTTTAATTCCTGAAATTCCTTACGAAATCAATCATGTTCTTTCAACTATAAATAAGCGTTTTAAAGACGGAAAAGGTCATGTAATTATTGTTATTGCTGAAGGTGCAAAACCTAAAGATGGTGATGTGTTTTCTCAACAAAGTGATGAAGTTGGAAATGCTAACTTAAAATTAGGTGGTGTTGCAAATAAATTACTAAAAGATTTAAAAGCAGCTGGTTGTGATGCTGATATGAGAGAAACAGTACTAGGTCATTTGCAGCGTGGAGGAGTCCCTACTGCTTTCGACAGGATTTTAGCAACTCAATTTGGTGTAAAAGCTATGGAGCTTGCTATTGATGCTAACTATGGTAAAATGGTAGCTTATCAACATCCAAGTATTGTTGCTGTTCCTTTTTTAGAAGCAATTAGTAAGTATAATATTGTAAAACCAAATTCATCATTGGTAAAAACTGCTCGAGGTATTGGTATGTCTTTTGGAGATCAATAAAATTATTAAATTTTAAATAATTTATAAAAATCCACAATTTTAAGTTTTAAAATTGTGGATTTTTACCATTCAATGATTAATTCATGAATTGAATTAAAAATATTTAAATATTAATCTTCCGGCGGTCTACCGTGAATAATTTCAAAATCTCTATCAAAATTATCCTTTAAATAAAGTCGTAATTTAGTTCTATAATCTTCCTTCAACCAGGTTACAAAATTATGAGTGCTTCTACAAATACACTTTGTATATCGTTCCACTCTATAATCAATATCATCCGATAATTTTTTAGATAACTCGTAAGCATCATATACATCTTCGCTATTCTCAATACATATCTTAGCATGCTGTTTAATTGATTTTTCTAAAACAACTTTTGAAGATTCACCATTACTAATAGATGCTGTATATATTCTTTTCACATCAAAATATACTTCTTTTGAGTTTCCAAATTCTTCACGAAGTTCAGGAGGCATTTCATATTTGAAATTACTTTCAATTTCTTCATCACTAATAATTTTATCTAAATAGTAATTTGGAGCTCTAAATATTTTTTGCCAGTCTAAGTCTGCACCCCATTCTCCAAAACGATACATGTTATTTCCTAAATCAATAACAGAAAATGTTTTTTTATCTTTTAAAATTCGTGAGCCTCTACCAATCATTTGATAATACAGACCAAGTGATTTAGTTGCTCTATTTAAAATAATTGTATTTACTGTAGGCTCGTCAAAACCTGTAGTTAAAATACTTACAGAAGTTAAAATTGCATGTGGAGTTTCTTTAAACCATTTTAACACTGTTTTTCTATCTTTTTTACTATAAGTGTTATCTAAATGAGCAATAGGATATCCTGCCGATTTAAAAGCCTGAAAAACTTGAATAGAGGTATTAATTCCGTTGTTAAAAATTAATGTTTTTTTACCTTTTGAATGGGTTTCATATGCTTGAATTAATTTGCTAAGCATATCATTATTTGTATATAAATCTTCGGAAGACTTTACAGTATAATCGCCGTTTGCCCCTACTTCTAATGATGTTAACCCAACATTATAAGAAAAGACTTCTGCCTTTGCTAAAAACTTATTTTTGATTAATGATTCAATTGTTTCTCCCACAATTAATTCATTATAATTATCTTTCATTGGAAGCTTTATATTACTGCTTAAAGGTGTAGCCGTTACGCCTAAAATGAACGATTTTTCGAAAAATTCAAATAATTTTGTAAATGAATTATAATGTGCTTCGTCAATAATAACCAATCCAATATCTGAAATATCAAATTTATTATCGTTTAGCCTATTATTTAAGGTTTCTACCATTGCTACAAAACAGCTATAATTAGCCTGATCATCTAAATTAGCAGTACTATTAATAACTTTGTTTGTTACATGAAATTCTGTAAGCATTTTAGAAGTTTGCTTACATAACTCTATTCGATGTGTTAAAACTAAAACTTTTTTATTGTGGTGTTTTAAATACTGCCTTACAATTTCAGAGAAAATAACAGTTTTACCTCCACCTGTAGGAAGTTGGTACAACAAATGATAGTCATCTTTAGCCTCTTCAAATCTTTTAAAAATTTTGTTAATTGCTTCCTTCTGATAACTATAAAGATCTTTTCCTGCTTTTCTTTCTTCTAATTCTGTAACTTGGTCTGACACACGAGTTGGTATTTATTGATTTACAAAAATACTTCCTTTATTAGGTTTATGACAAGTATTTAGCCTAAAAATTTAAAAATAAATGTTACAGTTAATCTAATTAAATCTAGAAATATAATTTAAACAACTGATTAAGAGATATGTAGGATTTTTATTTAGAGTTGTTTTGAACATAAAAACAAATACAATATAATTGTATAATTGAAAAAAAAATAAAAATAAGTGTATAAACTATACTTCTCTATTTTTATCGTAAGGTATACTATTAAGAACGTGCTTTATTGCATCTACTCTTGCAAAAGTTTTCTTATTAGCTCTAATAATTTTCCATTCTACAACACCTAGCTTTGTTTTTTCAAACATTTTCTTCTTATACTTTGTATATACATCCCATAACTCCTGTGCCTTTTCATCAACAGCTGTCATTTTCCATTGCTTTAATGGGTTACTTTTAATATCTTCAAATCTTTTTGCTTGCTCACGTTTTGAAATCGACATATAAATTTTAACCAAACGTATTCCTGACTCAGTAATCATACGCTCAAAATCATTAACTTGATTCATAAACGTTTCGTGCTCGTCATCAGTGCAAAATCCATTTACGGGTTCAACAACTGCTCTGTTATACCAACTTCTGTCAAAAAATACGATTTCTCCTGCTTTAGGAAATTGTTTCACATACCGTTGAAAATACCATTGCGTTTTTTCATCTTCAGTAGGCTTTGGTAATGCTACTATTCGTAAATGCCTAGGGTTCATTCTCTCTGTAGCGCGTCTAATCGCCCCACCTTTTCCGGCAGCATCTCTACCTTCGAAAATTACAATAATTCGCTCATTTTCAGCAATTGCCCAAGTCTGTAATCGAATTAATTCAACTTGCAATTTTTTTAATTTCTTTTCATATTTCGCATATCTAACAGCCTTTTCTATATTAAATGGTTCCTTAGATAATATGGCTTTTAATCCTTTCTTTGTATTTAGGATATCTACATCTTCTTGTGTTAAAATATATTCTTTATGCATGATTAATTTAACTGTTTAGATGATCTATAATACCTCATAATTACATTAGGATCAGGCAGCAACGTTGTAGATGCATTGTCTTTTCCTTCATAGTCAAATTGAGAGAGTACATATCTAATACTCTCTAGCCGTGCAATCTTTTTATTATTTGCTTTAACCGTAATCCAAGGACTATAACTAGTATGGGTCTTACTAAACATTTGTTCTCTAAAATGAGTATAAGTATCCCATAATTCCTGTCCTTTTTTATCAACTGGGCTAAATTTCCAACGCTTTAACGGTGTACTTAATCTAGAATTAAAGCGTGATAATTGAACATCTTTTGAAATTGAAAACCACAATTTAATAATTGTTGTGCCATCTTCATAAAGCATATGTTCAAATTCGGGAACTTGAACCATAAATTTATTGTATTGTTCATCTGTACAAAAACCCATCACAGGCTCAACTACTGCCCTATTATACCAACTTCTATCAAAAAATACCATTTCCCCTGGATCCGGTAATTCTTTAATATAACGTCTAAAATACCATTGACCTCTTTCAACTTCGGTTGGCTTTGTTAAAGCAACAACTCTCATTGATCTTGGATTCAAATGCTCAGTAAAACGTCTAATATTACCTCCTTTTCCAGCTGCATCTCTGCCTTCAAAAATAATTACAACACGCTTATTTGTTTTTAATATCCAATGTTGAAGTTTTACTAATTCAATCTGTAAACGACGTAATTCTTCTTCATAAAATAAATCTTTATTTACTTTATCAATAGAAATATTCTTTTCTTTTATTAATTGTAAAAGCTCATCATTTGATGATATTCTTTTAAAATCGTCAATGGTTAATTTGGGTGAATTTGACATAAATTATTCGTTATTATCTATAGATACACACTCCGTAGGATTATTTGAAAGCTGTAATTTCGCATCTGAAGGCGAAATATAAGGAATTCCTAAACCTAATCCACGCAAAATAAATAATAATCCGATAATAACAACAAAAACTGGTATAGCTTTTTGAATTTTTGAACGAATAGAAACACTAACAAAGTTCCCTAACAAAATAGCTGCAGCCATCATGGGTATAGTCCCTAGGCCAAATATTGCCATATAAAGTGCGCCTTGTATAGCATTTCCTGTAGAAATTGATCCTATTAAAGCCATATAAACTAAACCACACGGTAAGAATCCATTAAAAAATCCTATGAGAAATAATGCCTTATTTGATTTTTTACTTAAATAAAAACCAAGTTTAGATTTAACTTTAGCGATTATTTGATAAAGAGGTTTTGAAAAGTTATATTTATTAAAAACCGATATTGGAATTACTATTGTAGCAATCATTATAACGCCCATTAGAACAGATAATCTTTGCTGAAAACCTGCTAAATACAGACCTCTACCAATGAAACCAAATAATATACCAATTAATGAGTAACTAATAAGTCGTCCAAAATTATACAAAAAGGTTTGAAAAATTACTTTACTTTTTGATGACCTATCAACTGGTAATACAAATGCAATAGGTCCACACATACCTATACAGTGAAAACTTCCTGCTAATCCTAAAACAAGTGCAGTCCAAAGCATTTTTAATACATTATTTTTTCTTTAAACAAATAAGCCTTTCCATTAGCAATCCAATCAATTCTTATATCCCATCTTCCCTCTACCAACTTATCATTAGTAATAAGAAAATCTAATGTTTCTAAATCTATAGGTATATTAAAATCAATTTTAGTATTTGATCCACGTTGAAAATCAATACTACCTTTAATATCAGAAGCTTTAAATTCTTCAGGAAAACTAATTAACAAACCACCATCTACTTTTCTATAAGTAATGTTTTGCTTTAATTCAGCAGCACTATTTAATTTATCGATTTCTTGCTGATAATTTATTTCATCCTTATAGTAGTCTTCAGACACCAAATGATGATCATATGCAGGCACAAATGTTACTTTATACACAAAATATAAAATAAAGATGATAAAAGATGCAAGTGAAATAATAATGCCTGTTGGCCAACTAATTTTAAATTTCATTTATTTTATTTTTACGGGTCCCATAAAGTTCGTAGTCGTAGTTTCTATTAATTCCCCATTAGAATAAATTCCAAGTTTTAGTTTCTCTTTGGAAGAATTTAAATCACTTCTATTTATTTCTATAAATAAGGTACCTTCTTTTAATCCTTGGCGCTCAATATTACTAGTTCCACCAACTAATTCAATTTTTCCTTTGTGAGAAATTAATTTAATTTCCACATTCTCAATATCTTTTGTTGTTTTGTTAATAAACTTAACGGTATATACATTTTTTATTGTTGTATCAGTTGATTGAAAAGTTTGACCTGGAAGTCTTAAAACTGTTGCCTCAACATCATTCCTCAAAAATAACATGGTAACTAAAACACCTACTAAAATTGTTAATATTACAGAATAAGCAATTAGTCGAGCATTAAATTTGAATTTCTCTTTCTTTTCAATATTATCTTCAGATGCATATCGTATCAATCCTTTTTCAAAACCAGATTTTTCCATGATATTATCACAAGCATCAATACAAGCCGTACAATTGATACATTCTAATTGGGTACCATTTCTAATATCTATTCCTGTAGGACATACATGAACACATTGTTTACAATCTATACAATCACCGTGACCTAGTTCATCTCTATCTTCATTCTTTCTTATTTTTTTTCTCCCATTTTCACCCTCTCCTCTTACAAAATCATATGCAACATTTATAGATTTATTATCTAAAAGAACCCCTTGAAGCCTTCCGTATGGACAAACAATGATACATACTTGCTCTCTGAACCATGCAAATACAAAATAGAAAACACCTGTGAAAATTAATAAATATATGAGTGTACTAAGGTGCTCTTTAGGTCCATCGCTAATATAACCTAAAACTTCATCTGAACCAATAATATAAGCCAAAAATACGTTTGAAATAATAAATGAGATCATAAAGAATAGAAACCATTTTAAGAGTTTTTTTCTAATTTTCTCTGCATTCCATTCTTGCTTATCTAGTTTAATTTGTTTAGATCTATCTCCTTCTATTAAGTATTCTACTTTCCTAAACACCATTTCCATGAAAATAGTTTGAGGACACATCCATCCGCAAAATATTCTACCAAAAATGACCGTAAATAATATAACAAAAACAACACTTACCAGCATAGAAATTACTAACAAATGAAAATCTTGAGGCCAAAAAGGAAATCCGAAGATGTGAAATTTTCTTTCTATTACATTAAACAATAGAAACTGATTTCCATTGATTTTGATGAAAGGTGATGCTAGCATAAAAGCTAACAATATCCAACTCACATAGGTTCTGTAATTATAGTATCTTCCTTTTGGTTTTTTTGGAAAGATAAAATTTCTTTCACCACTCTCGTCGATAGTTGCAATTGAGTCTCTAAAGATTTCTTTATTCTCTTTATTCATATTAATATTAAAAAAGATTATTTCTTAAATTGTTAAGTACAAACTTATGCTTAAAATTAAAACTATTTAGATACAAAAGTGACAAAAATCATCTAATGTTTTATCTAAAAATAAAAACATAGTTCAAAGGAACTATGTTTTTATTTTTATGATATTAAAATGCTAAAATTAGTTATTCTGCAGGTGCCGGATAAATAATATCTCCTTCAGGTGCCTTTGGGTTGGCAGGAGAAGTACCTTGCATTGATATAATATAACTCGCCAATTGTATTCTTTCTTCTCTAGTAATAGTACTCTCCCAAGCTATCATACCTTTACCAGGTCTACCTCCATTTGTAAGTGTATTAAAAATAGATTTAACGTCACCACCTAAGATCCAAGCATTATCAGTAAGATTTGGACCAATACTTCCTCCTAAATCATCTAAATGACAAGCAAAACATGTTTTTGATGTAAATAATTCTTTCCCTTTAGCTAAATTTTCATCATCTGTAAAAGCTACAATATTATCTGTATTAAACAATTCTGGGTTGGCAGCCTTATAAGCTTCAACTTCTTCCTTTCCTTTAGCTACTTCCGCTGCATATTCTTCAGCTTGGCTATATTTTTCAGAATTATAAAACACTTGAGTATAGTAAAAAATACTAATTGCAATTGTAATATAAAATCCATATAACCACCAAGGTGGCAATACATTATCTAATTCTTTAATACCATCATAATCATGCTCTAGCATAATATCTTTCTCCGTTCCTAATTCGTTGGCCTTCGTCATGGACTTCATAAACTTTTTCCAACCTGATATATTTTCTGAATTTTTATTCATGGTTAATTTCTTTATTGTTATTATCTTCTTCTAACGGTAATTGACTCACATAATCAATTTTTCCTTTCGGTAATTTTATTACAAAAACTACCATAGTAATAAATACTATAAAAAAAAGTACTAGTGATACGATTGGATAAATTTCCACTCCATCAATACTTGATAAATTATGTTTAATAAATTTTAACATTCTATTTATTTTAGTGCTGTATTTGTATTCCCTTTAATATCTGTACCTAAACGTTGTAGGTAAGAAATTAATGCAACTATTTCCTTGTTTTGGATATTACTTGATCCGTAATTTGCAACAAATTCAGGATCTTGTCTTAAGCTAGTTTCAATTTCTTTAGCTTGAGCCAATAAATTTTGTTTTGCTCCAGAAATATCTTCATCGCTATAAGGAACTCCTAACTTCGCTAAACCACTCATTTTATCTTCAAGATTTGAAGCGTTTAAGTCGTTTTTAATCAACCAAGAATAACGAGGCATAATTGAACCTGGAGAAGTTGAACGTGGATCCATCATATGGTTGAAGTGCCAGTTATTATTATATTTCCCACCAATTCTATGTACGTCTGGTCCTGTTCTACGAGATCCCCATAAGAATGGAAAATCATATACAAACTCACCAGCTTTAGAATATTCTCCGTAACGCTCTACTTCTGAGCGGAATGGGCGAATCATTTGCGAGTGACAATTATTACATCCTTCTCTAATATAAATATCTCTACCTTCTAATTCTAAAGGTGTGTAAGGTTTTACACTTTCAATTTTAGTTACATTGGATTCAACTAATATTAAAGGAACAATTTCTACTAAACCTCCAATTAATATAGCAACCGTTGTTAAAATAGTAAATAAAACAGTTCTTCTTTCTAACCAAGTGTGCCATCCTTCACCAGCAATTCTTTGACCACTAATTTTCTTCAATGGAACTGATTCAGCTAGCTCATCCTCTACAGCTGAACCTGCTTTTGCTGTTTTAATAATATTAATAGCAAGTAAAATAAATCCTGTTAAATATAACGTCCCTCCTATTGCACGCATTGCATACATTGGTAATACCTGAGTTACGGTTTCTAAAAAGTTTCCATATACTAAAGTACCATCTGGATTAAACTGTTTCCACATAAATGCCTGTGTAAAACCTGCAACATATAAAGGAATAGCATAGAATAAAATACCTAAAGTTCCCAACCAGAAATGAGTATTCGCTAATTTTTTTGAATACAACGGTGTTTTCCAAAGTTTTTCAGCTAACCAATAAACAATACCAGCAATCATAAATCCATTCCAGGCTAAAGCACCAATATGAACGTGTCCAACAATCCAATCTGTATAATGTCCAATTGCATTTAAATTTTTAAATGAAAGCATAGGACCTTCAAAAGTGGACATACCATAACCTGTTATAGCTACTACAAAGAATTTCAAAATAGGATTTTCGCGAACTTTATCCCAAGCTCCACGTAATGTTAGTAAACCATTAATCATACCACCCCAAGATGGGAAAATTAGCATTACTGAAAATACAGTTCCTAAATTTTGCGCCCATTCTGGTAAGGCTGAATACAATAAATGGTGAGGTCCAGCCCAAATATATAAGAAAATTAATGTCCAAAAGTGAATGATTGATAATCTATATGAATACACTGGTCTATTTGCTACTTTAGGAACAAAGTAATACATTAAACCTAAAATTGGAGTTGTTAAGAAAAATGCTACCGCATTATGCCCATACCACCATTGAACCAAAGCGTCTTGAACTCCTGCATATACAGAATAACTTTTAAAAGCAGTTACTGGCATTTCAAGATTATTGAATATGTAAAGAACAGCAATCGTTACTAAAGTCGCAATATAAAACCAAATTGCAACATATATATGACGCTGACGTCTTTTTAAAATAGTTCCTATTAAATTTATTCCGAAAACTACCCATATTAAAACAACGGCTATATCTATAGGCCACTCTAATTCTGCATATTCTTTTGAAGAACTCAATCCTAAAGGCAATGTAATCGCTGCTGCAACTATAATAGCTTGCCATCCCCAAAAATGTATTCTACTCAAAACATCATTAAACATTCTTGCTTTCAGCAGTCTTTGAGTTGAATAATAAACTCCCAAAAAGATTCCATTTCCTACGAATGCAAAAATAACTGCATTAGTATGTAACGGACGTAAACGCCCAAAACTTAAAAATGAAATAGCATTGTCAGATCCTGCAAATTCTAATAATCCTGGGAAAATAAATAATAGAGCTACTAAAAGCCCTACTAACATACCTACAACTCCCCATAGAATTGTAGCCCAAAGAAACATTTTTACGATTTTATTGTCATAATAAAACTGTTCTTTTTCCATACTTTGATTGATTAATTAATTATTTAGTTGATTTTTCTTTTTTTATATCTTTTTCGGAAACTAGCTCGTCATCAAATAACATTCGTACTGAAGGCGTATACGTATCTTCGTACTGACCCGATTTTACTGACTTAATAAATGCAGTAAAAAATAAGATAGCAACAATAACGCTAACACCTATAGTAATGTATACTACTTCCATTTTTAGATTTTAAAATTTGATACGCCTACAAAAATAAATTCTTTTTTATAAAAACTAATGATATTTATCATATTAAAAATGATTATTTTCAATCTCTCACAAACATACTAAAGTTTTTTAGAAATCCAATTTGTTAATATTGTGACAAATATTACAATCGATATTGAACTCAAAGGCATCAAAATCGCAGCAACAACGGGTGTTAATAATCCTGAAAGTGCGAAATACATACCAATTATATTGTAAAAAAATGAAACTACAAAACTTGCCTTAATAACTGTGACAGTTTCGTTTGCAATTGTTAAAAACTTAGGCAATTTGTTGAAAAGTTTTGCATCAATAATAGCATCACAAGCAGGAGAAAAAACATTCACATCTTCTGAAATAGCTACACCTACATTACTTTGAGCTAAAGCTCCTGCATCGTTCAAACCGTCTCCAATCATCATTACTTTCTCTCCATTTTTTTGAAGTTCCTTAATATATTCTAGCTTATCTTCAGGTTTTTGATTAAATTGATAAGTAATATTCTCAGGAAGAAATTTCTGTAAATATTCTTTTTCTCCGTCATTATCTCCCGATAATATGACCAGATTATAGTTCTGTGACAAATTTTCAAAAACTTGCTTTGTTCCTTCTCTATAGCTATTTTTAAAACTATAACTTCCTTTTAAACTGTTATTTATTTTAATATAAATAATCGTTTCATTTATTCCATCATCTTGTAAACCTAAAAAGTTTGCTGAACCTAGTTTAATTATAGTATTATCAATTGTTGACAAAATACCTTTCCCAAGAACTTCATCAAATAAAGTGGGTTTTTCATCCAAAGCATCTACATCTAAATATTGATATAGTGTTCTACTTAAAGGATGGTTTGAAGCTCTTAAAACCGTTTTAATTTTTGAAAGTTCATCATTACTAAGTTCTTCCCCATTATAAATTAATTGAGTCTTATCATTTGAGGTAATTGTTCCAGTCTTATCAAAAATAACAGTGGTTATTTTAGCCATTTTCTCAATCGTTTCAGCATTCTTTAAATAGAAATTTTTATATCCAAAAATTCTCAAAATATTACCTATTGCAAATGGAGCTGATAATGCTAAAGCACAAGGGCAAGCAATGATGAGTACTGCTGTTACAACATTAATTGCCATTTCAGCATTATGGAAATACCAAAATATACCCGCAACAAAAGCTATTATTAAAATTGTAATTGTAAAATATTTACTTATGGTATCCGTAATGTTTTTAATAGAAATATCGTTCTCTTCATTAAAAATATCATTACTCCATAATTGAGTTAAATAGCTCTGTGAAATTGTACTTAAAACATCCATTTCAATGGCTCCTGCCGTTTGCTTTCCTCCTGCAAAAATTTTATCTCCAGACTCTTTGGTAACAGGAACAGATTCACCAGTTACAAAACTATAATCAATCGCTGCATTTCCATTTATTAATATTCCATCAACGGGAATTAATTCTTCATTTCTAATTAATAAGCGATCACCTTTTTGAATATCTTTAACTGGCAAACTTTCTTCAATTCCATTCACTATTTTTGTTACTGCTATTGGGAAATATGACCTATAGTCTCTTTCAAAAGATAAGAAGTTATAGGTTTTTTGTTGAAAAAACTTTCCTAAAAGCAAAAAGAGAACTAGTCCTGCTAAACTGTCAAAAAATCCTGCGCCAATTTGCAATATTATTTCCACAGAACTTCTTATAAATAATACAGAAATTCCTAAAGCTATTGGAACATCGATATTCAACATTTTATGCCTAAGACCTTTATAAGCTGATATAAAATAATCTTTTGCAGAATAAAATACTACCGGAACTGCCATTATAAACATTAACCATCTAAACAAAGGCTTGTACTGGTCTAACCAAAACTCATCTGCTGTAAAATATTCTGGAAAAGATAATAACATAATATTACCAAACGAAAAAGCAGCTAAAGAAACCTGATAGATTAGTGTGCGATCAACTTTAGAATTCTTAGCATCAGCATCCTCTAAACTTATGTAGGGTTCATAGCCTATTGAAGTGATTAGTTCTACCAATTTTTTTAAACTTGTAAGTTTATTTTTATAGGTAATTCTAATTGTTTTCAGAGGAAAATTTACCATAGATGTTGAAACACCATCATTTAGCTTATTCAAATTTTCTAATACCCAAATACAAGAACTACAATGAATACTTGGAATATAAAATTCTACTACCGAGGTTTCCCCATCATCAAATTCTACTAACTTCTGTATAATTTCTTCATTATCTAAATAATTATACTTTCCCTGAATATCCTTTGGAATTGTCCCTGGAGTTGCTTCTAAATCATAATAACAACTTAATTCATTAGCGTTTAATATTTCATAAACAGTTTTACAACCATTGCAACAAAATATTTTTTCAGTAAAAACAATAGGTTTTTTTCCGCAATCAGCACCGCAATGATAACAATTATTCGAACTCATAAATTAATTAAATGGTTTACAAAACTATTCATTTATTGCCTTAATAAAATGATAAATATCATTTATTTTTGTACATTTGCCGCACTTACCGCTAAGCCTAAAATTTAAAGTATATGTCGAAATGTGGACAATGCATTATTAAAAGATTAAACCCGCTTAAATGTCTAACTCATGACGAGTTGGAGAAATTCTCTGATCATAAAACTTCGCTTTTTATTAAAAAAGGTGAAAATTTAATGACTGAAGGAAATGCGATTAATGGTTTATATTGTATTAGAGATGGTAAAGGAAAACTCACTAAACTTAGTACAAACGGTAAAGAACAAATAATTAAATTTGTTAAAGGAGGAGATATATTAGGTCAGCGTTCTATATTAAGTGACGAACCAGTTGGTCTAAATGCAACAGCTTTAGAGGATATGCATGTTTGTTTTATTCCAAAACAAGATATTTTAGACACAATTAAAGATAATGGTCAATTTTCATTAAATATTATGAAAATAATTTCACACCAATTAAATGAAGCTAATATTTTAGTTTCACAAATGGCTCAAAAACCTGTGAAAGAGAGATTGGCTGAAACGTTAATTCATTTAGAGGAAATTTTTGGTGTTGACAATGAAGGTTGTATCGATGTTATTTTAACTAGAGAAGAAATTGCAAATACTATTGGAACAGCAACTGAATCTGCTATACGATTATTATCAAATTTAAAAAAGGATGGCATCATTAACTTAGTCAATAAAAAAATAAAAATTATTGATAAAAGTTCACTTAAAAATATGTCTGAAGGTTATTGATATTTTACTTTATAATATCAAAAAAAAAAGGCTTTTAGATGTATCTAAAAGCCTTTTTTTATTTAATATGTTTTCTAAACCATCATTTTAGCTGCAATTCTTTTATAAATTCCTTTTTCAAGCTTCTCTCGAATTGCTGAAAAAGATTCTATAGTTTCTTTTACATCTGTTAAAGTATGAGTGGTTGTTGGTATTAATCTCAAAATAATTAATCCCTTAGGAATTACCGGATAAACCACTATTGAACAAAAAATACCATAGTTTTCGCGTAAATCATTTACCATAGCCATTGCTTCAGGTATATCACCCTCTAAAAATACAGGAGTTACACACGTATTTGTTTTCCCAATGTTAAATCCGTTATCTTTTAAACCATTTTGTAAAGCATTCACATTCTCCCATAGTTTTTCTTTAAGCTCAGGCATTGTTCTAAGCATATCTAAGCGCTTTAGAGCACCTTTTACCATCGGCATTGGTAAGGATTTTGCAAACATTTGAGAACGCATATTGTATTGTAAATATTGAACTATATCCTTATCTGCAGCAAAAAATGCTCCAATACCTGCCATTGATTTCGCAAAAGTTGCAAAATAAACATCTATATCTTTCTGAACTCCTTGTTCAAATCCTGTTCCCTTTCCATCTTTTCCTAAAGTTCCAAAACCGTGAGCATCATCAACTAAAAGTCTAAAATTAAATTTACTTTTTAAGGCTACAATTTCTTTTAATTTTCCTTGCTCTCCACGCATTCCAAAAACTCCCTCTGAAATAACAAGAATACCTCCTCCAGTTTCATCTGCAATTTTTGTAGCTCTATGTAAGTTTTTTTCTAAACTTTCAATATCATTATGCTGAAATGTAAAACGCTTGCCTGGATGTAATCTAACTCCATCAATAATACAAGCATGCGCATCCATATCATAAACTATTACATCGTTTTTACTCACCAATGCATCAATTGCAGAAACCATACCCTGATAACCGAAATTAACTAGATATGCGGCCTCTTTTTCTACAAACGCTGCACATTCTCGCTCCAATTGTTCATGATATTTAGTATGTCCTGACATCATTCTAGCTCCCATTGGGTAAGCCATTCCATATTCTGCTGCAGCTTCAGCATCAGCTTTTCTAACTTCAGGATGATTCGCTAAGCCTAAGTAATCATTAATACTCCAAGTAATTACGTCTTTGCCATTAAATTTCATTCTATTGGAAATCTCACCTTCTAATTTAGGAAACACATAATACCCTTCAGCTTGTTTAGCCCATTTTCCTAAAGGCCCTTTATCTTTAACTATTCTTTCAAATAAATCTCTCATTCTTTAAATTGTTTTGAGTAAAATGTACTTTTAAATTACTTCTACTTAATACTGCAAAGTACGGTATTTTTTTTATGCTATTCAAATGTTAATGTTACAAAAAAAAGAGGTTAAAAATAAATTTTTAACCTCTTTTTTTTAATTAAAAATGAATTACTTAATATATTCTACTTCAGAATGTGCTTGTTTTTGTGTATCAAAAAAACCTTGCTCTTTCATCCAATCATCACTATATATTTTTTCCATGTAGCGAGATCCATGATCTGGTAATATAAGAACAACTTTTGAATTTTCATTAAACATTCCTTTCTCAGCATATTGAATTGCAGCTTGCACAACCGCTCCACTCGTATAACCAGTAAAAAGGCCTTCAGTAAGCGCTAATTCTCTAGCTCTATGCGCTGCAGCTTCATCCGTAACTTTCTCAAAAACATCAATCAAATCAAAATTAGTCGCTGTAGGAATCAAATTTTTACCTAAACCTTCAATTCTATAAGGATAAATTTCATTTTTATCAAATTCTTTTGTTTCATGAAATTTCTTTAAAATTGAGCCAAAAGCATCTACTCCTAAAGTTTTAATCGATGGATTTTGTTCTTTTAAATATTTTGATACACCTGAAATTGTACCTCCTGTCCCACTAGCGGCAACTAAATGAGTTATCTCACCATTAGTTTGCTCCCAAATTTCAGGACCGGTTGAACGATAGTGAGCATCTCCGTTTAATTCATTAAAATATTGATTAATATAAATTGAATTGGCTGTTTCTCTATGCAAACGTTTTGCTACTTCATAATAAGATCTTGGGTCATCGGCGGCCACATGTCCAGGACACACATATACCTTTGCTCCCATAGATTTTAGCATGTTAATTTTACCTTTAGAAGCTTTAGAATTAACAGCTAATATGCACTTATAACCTTTGATGATACTAACTAATGCCATACTAAAACCAGTATTTCCAGAAGTTGTTTCAATTATTGTGCTCCCTTCTTTTAAAATTCCTTTTTTTTCTGCATCTTCAATAATATGCATAGCAATTCTATCTTTCATAGAATGTCCAGGATTAAATCCTTCGTACTTAACATAAAAATTACCAGTAAGGTTTTTTGTGATTTTATTTAACTTAATTAGAGGAGTATTTCCAACAAGGTCTAAAATATTTTTACTTATACCTGTATTTTTTCTCATTTTTTTTAATTTAATTCAAAAATGAATTATGATTAATAAACTATAACGTGCAAATTTAATAATTTTTTTTTAAACTTTTTTGTAACCTTCTAAACCAAGAATAAAACTATAATCTCTAGCTATTTCTTTAAGGGAATCAAATCTACCTGAAGCTCCTCCATGCCCAGTATTCATATTGGTGTGCATAATTAAAATATTGTCATCTGTTTTTAATTCTCTTAATTTTGCCACCCATTTTGCAGGTTCGAAATATTGTACTTGAGAGTCATTTAATCCTGTTGTAATCAGCATACTAGGATAGTTCTGTTTAGTTACATTGTCATATGGTGAATATGATTTCATGTAATCATAAAATTCCTTCTCATTTGGGTTTCCCCATTCATCGTATTCACCTGCTGTAAGCGGAATAGTGTCATCTAACATAGTTGTAACTACATCAACAAATGGAACCGACGCCAATATCCCATTAAATAAATTTGGGTTTATATTTATTACTGCTCCCATTAATAACCCTCCTGCAGAACCACCACTTGCATACAAATGGCTTGGTGAAGTATAATTTATATCTAATAAATGTTTGGCACAATCAATAAAATCTGTAAATGTGTTTTTTTTGTTCAATAATTTACCTTCTTCATACCATTTTCTGCCTAAATATTCACTTCCTCTAACGTGTGCAATTGCAAAAATAAATCCTCTATCTAGCAAACTTAAACGTGTTGAACTAAAGCTAGCGTCAATGGTATGACCATAAGAGCCATAACCATATAAAAGCAACGGTGTTGTATTTGTTAGTATTGTATTTTTATGATAGACTAATGATATAGGGATTTTAGTTCCATCAATAGCTGTTGCCCATAATCGTTCACTTTTATAATTTTTTTTATCAAAATTACCTCCTAAAACTTCATGTTCCTTTTTTATATCCTTAGTTCTTGTTACAACATTAAAATCAATGACAGAGCTAGGAGTTGTCATTGAATTATAACCGTATCGAATAATATTCGTATCAAATTCAGGGTTAAAATATACGCCTGCAGCATAGGTTTCTTCTTCAAAAGGAAGATAATAATCTTCAGATGAATCCCATCGCATCACTCTTATTTTATTAAGTCCATTTGCACGTTCTTCAATAACTAAAAAATCTTTAAATATGGAAATATCTTCAAGTAAAACATCCTTTCTATGAGGAATTACATCTACCCAATTCTCTTTCAATGTCTTATTTAATAAAGTTTTCATTAACTTAAAATTGGTTGCACCGTCTTTATTAGTAAGAATATAAAAGTGTTCATTATAATGTGCTAAACTATACTCCAAATGTCGCTTTCTTGGTTGAAACACCTTAAAATTCCCAATTGGGTTATCTGCTTCAAGAATTTGATATTCTGTGGCTACTGTGCTATG
Source organism: Lutibacter sp. (assembly GCF_013041805.1). GTDB lineage: Bacteria > Bacteroidota > Bacteroidia > Flavobacteriales > Flavobacteriaceae > Lutibacter. Next base: position 27,324 of record NZ_JABDRI010000074.1, on the reverse strand, counting down.
TGAACCTATAATAATATATTTGTCTGATTTTGTTCTGTAAACATAGGTGCTGTAAGCTTCATCTTTTTCGTGAAAAACTTCAACATCTAATGCTGGATCAGTTCCTAAAACATGTCTATATATTTTCTCGCTTCTTAATGTTACAGGATTTTTTTGAGTATAAAAAACCGTTTTATTATCACTCGCCCAAGATGCACTTCCTGTTGTATTCTCGATTTTTTCAGGAAAAATTTCACCTGTTACTAAATTTTTAAACTGCAGAGTGTATTGCCGTCTACTTATGGTATCCAAACCAAATGAGACTAATTTGTTATTTGGACTTACTGATAAACCCGATAGTTTAAAATAATCGTGTCCTTTAGCTAATATGTTTACATCAAATAAAATTTCCTCTTTTGCTGATAAGGATCCTTTTTTTCTTGAAAAAATAGGATATTGCTTTCCTTTTTCAAAACGAGTGATATAATAAAAATTATTCTTTTTATAAGGTACAGACTCATCTTCTTCTTTTATTCGAGACTTCATTTCCTCGAATAAATCTTCTTGAAACTTTTTTGTATGAGCAGTTTTCAACTCATAATATTCATTTTCAGCATTAAGATAGTCTATAACTTTAGGGTTTTCCTTTTCATTAAGCCAATAATAATTATCGACTCTTATATCACCATGAATTTCTAATTTCTTTTCAATCCGTTCAGCTCTTGGCGCTTTTATATTCTTCTCTAACATTTATTCTATATAAATTTCTGATGGGCAAAAATAGACTATTTATGAGTCAATTTCTGAATTTTCGATAATATTAATGTAACAATTAATACGTTAAAAATAACTTCAAAAGCTCTAATAATTCTATTCTTCAAAAAAATCTTCTTTAAATCCAATTAAATATACCTTTTCCTGCGCTCTTGTAATTGCAGTATACAACCATCTTAAATAATTAATATTTTGACCTTCAGGTAAATATGGCTGCTCAATAAATACAGTTTTCCATTGTCCACCTTGAGATTTATGACAAGTAACTGCGTATGAAAATTTAACCTGTAAAGCATTAAAATATTTACTTTTTTTGATCCCTAATAATTGTTTGTATTTAGATTTTTCATGTGAAAAATCCTTTCCTACTTCATGGTACAATCTGTTGGATTCTTCATACGAAAGTGACGGTGATTCAGAAGTAAGTGTATCTAACAACAAAACTGTTTCAAATGGTTTTTGATTTGGATAATCAATCATACGCACTTTTACTTCGGCAAAATTAAAACCGTATAATTCTTTAATATTAAAGATTTCTAATATCTCGCAAATATCCCCATTTGCTATAAAACCAGCTTCGCTAGAGTCTTTCAACCAAAAATAGTTGTTCTTAACAACCATAACATAATCGCCTGTTGAAATCTCATTTTCCTGACCTCTTATTTTGCTTCTAATTTGTTGATTGTATTGATTCGCTCTTTTATTAGATCGAACTATAAAAGCAGTATCCTCCACTCCAATATGATCATAAGCAGTTGTTATTGCGTCTTCAATTTCATAACCATCTATTAGTCTAATTAAATCAGGGAAACCTAATCGAAATGTAAAATTAGTAAAACCATTATTTCCCAAAATTAAGCGAAGTTCAGTAGCGTTTAATAAAATTCCTGAATCTTCATGCTGACGCATTACTTCACTTAATTCAATTTCTGTAATATTTTTATTGTAGTTAAGCGCTAATTTATTTGCATCTAATGCCGGACTTATATCTAACTTAACTGGCGGTAATTGTGCAGTATCTCCGATAAGTATTAATTTGCAATGCACTCCAGAATAAACGTAAGACATTAAATCATCTAGTAATGAGCCATTTTCAAATAATTTTGATCCTACGGGTGAATCAGGAATCATAGACGCCTCATCAACTATAAATAATGTATTTGTATGTTTATTTGTTTGTAATGTAAAATCTACTCCACCTGCTTTATTTTTTTTTGGAAAATAAATTTTTTTATGAATTGTAAATGCTTGTCGTTTAGAATATCCTGATATAACTTTTGCTGCTCTACCAGTTGGAGCAAGCAAAACTGCCTTTTTACCAGCTCGCCATAGATTATTAACAACTGTACTAATTGTAGTGGTTTTACCGGTTCCTGCATAACCTTTTATCAAAAATAATGCATCAGTATCATTTCCAAAAATAAATTCAGATAATTTAATTAATAACACATCTTGAGAATTTGTAGGCTCGAAAGGGAATTTTTCTATAATTTCTTGGTAAAATTCAGGCGCAGATTTTGTCATATTTAAAATAAATGTCAAATATACAAATTGATTTATGCCTAAAAATTTTTCTCATTAAAAAAAATTTGTAGATTTGCGTACACACATATTAAAACAATTAAATTATGACCTTTTTGATTATATTAGCTGGTATTGTAGTTACTGGTTTTTTAGCTTATGCAATTGTAAATTTTATTCCAAGAAAATTGCATTGGATTGTATCAATCGTTTTAATTGCACTAGCTGCATTTTTGGTTTATAAAATCAATTTTGAAATTCAAAAGCCTGTTCAATTTAATAAAGAGAAAAAAATTAAGTATGCAGCAGTAATTAAGAAAATGAAAATTCTTCGTGATGCTCAAGTTGCTCATAAGAAAGTTACGGGTAAATATACTTCAAATGGAGAAGGGTTAATTCAGTTTATAGACACTGCTCAATTTGCACTAACACAAACTAGAAATGTTCCTAAAACTATTGATGTTGGTGGTGGGATTACCAAAGAAATTGAAGAAAGAGTTGTTGATACAATTGGATATGAAGCTGTAAAACTTCGATTTGCAGGATTAGACTATAAAAATATGTTAAACATTCCTGGTACTGATCAACAGTTTAAAATTGAAATTGGCGAAATAGAAAAAATAGCTGGTTTAAAAGCTCCTGTATTTGAAATAAAAGTTGATAAAGCTCTTATTTTAAAGGGAATGGATTATAATTTAATTAAACAAGAGAAAGAAGCAATTGGTGGAGAGGAAGTTAGAGGAGAGTTTATAAGAGTTGGTTCTTTGGGTGAAGTTAGTGAAGATGGTAATTGGCCTCCATTCTATGATAAAGGAGATAATCAAGATAACGAATAAAAACGTAGATTTTTTAAATCTGCTAGAAAATCATTTATCCATCCAACTTAGTTTGGATGGATTTTCTTTTTGTATATATAATAAAATTCAAGAAGAAATAGGCATCTTTGCTGTTTACGAATTTCAAAATTGCACCTCTCCATATAAACATTTAGAATTACTAGAAAAGTTATACCGGCAAGTGCCAATGCTGCGGAACAAGTATGATTCTGTTAGTGTTGTTCATTCAAATAATTTAGTTTCACAAGTTCCTAATGTATTTTTAGATAGAAAGAATCTATCTAAATATCTCGAGCATACGGTTAAAGTTCTTGAAGACGATTATATTACTATTGATGAAATATATAATTCTGATATTGTAAACGTATACATACCATTTATAAATATCAATAATTTTTTGTTAGACACTTATGGATCATTTATTTACAAACATTCATCAACCATATTAATAGAAAAATTATTGAATTTTTATAAACATAAAGAAGATGATTTTTGCTTTGTAAACGTAGCTTCAAATAACTTTGAAATTGTTGTTCTTAAGAAAGGAAAATTCATTCTATTTAATTCTTTTAATTTTTCAACAAAAGAAGATTTTATATATTATATCTTATTTATAGCTGAACAGCTAAATTTAAATCCTGAAGAATTTAATTTAGTTCTTTTAGGTGATATTGAAAAAGATTCTGAATTATATACTATATTATTTCAATACGTCAGAAATATTAGCTTTTATAAACCAACTAATTTTCCTTCAGAACTAAATCATATTTCAGCTCACTCACACTTTACATTATTAAATCAATTATAAAAAATGCGAATCATATCGGGAAAGCATAAAAGTAAACGTTTAACTGCACCAAAGAACTTACCAGTTAGACCAACAACTGATATGGCGAAAGAAGCTTTGTTTAATATCCTTAACAATGCATATTATTTTAACAATATTAGTGTATTAGATCTATTTTCAGGAACGGGAAATATAAGTTTTGAATTTGGTTCTAGAGGTACAGAGAATATTACTGCAGTAGACCAACATTTTGGTTGTATAAAATATATAAATGCAACTTCTAAAGCGCTAGATTTATCAATTCATACGATAAAAAGTGATGTATTCAAGTATTTAGAAAAATCTACTGCTAAATTTGATATTATCTTTGCAGATCCACCTTATGAATTTGAAGTAAATTTATTTGAAAAAATAGTGGATCTAATTTTTAATAAAGAGTTACTAAATGAGGATGGGATACTGATTGTTGAGCACTCTAAACATACTGATTTGTCGGGTCATCCATTTTATAATTACTCTAAAAAATATGGAGGTAATATGTTTAGCTTTTTTGAAAAAGAGGCTTCCTCTTAGAACAGCGATTCAATAATTTGTTTTTCAGAAATACCTTCTGCTTCTGCTTTATAATTTTTAACAATTCGATGTTTTAAAATTGAATAAGCTACAGCTTGAACATCTTCAATATCTGGAGAATATTTTCCATGAACTGCAGCATTAGCTTTGGCTCCTAAAATAAGGTTTTGCGAAGCTCTAGGACCTGCTCCCCAATCAATATAATTACTTACAATCTCAGGTGCATTTTCTGAATTTGGTCTTGTTTTTGAAACTAACTTTACCGCATATTCAATCACATTATCAGCAACAGGAATTCTTCTAATCAAGTGTTGAAAATTATTAATTTCTTCTGATGATAATAAAGCATTAATAACTGGCTTTTCATCATTTGTTGTACTTTTTACAACAGCAACTTCTTCATTAAAACTTGGATATTCTAAATTTATTGAAAACATAAACCTATCTAATTGTGCTTCTGGTAAAGGGTAGGTACCTTCTTGCTCAATAGGGTTTTGGGTGGCTAATACAAAAAACGGTTTTGAAAGTTCATAATGATGGCCTGCTACAGTAACAGTCCGTTCTTGCATAGCTTCTAACAATGCTGCTTGTGTTTTTGGGGGCGTTCTATTTATTTCATCAGCTAAAATAATATTACTGAAAATTGGCCCTTTTATAAACTTAAAATGTGTGGTTTCATCTAATATTTCACTTCCTAGAATATCAGAAGGCATTAAATCTGGAGTAAATTGAATTCGCTTAAAATCCAACCCTAAAGATTCTGCAATAGTATGTACAATTAAAGTCTTAGCTAAACCTGGAACTCCAATTAAAAGCGAATGACCTCCACTTAAAATTGACAATAAAATATGTTCAACAGCTTCATTTTGACCAATTATTACTTTACTAATTTCTTGCTTTAAAGCTTTGTATTTTTTCACTAATTCTTTTAATGCAGTAACATCAGACATCGTATATTATTCTTTTTTCCAATTATTTTTAAACTCACATTTCTTAAAATCTTTATTAATTTTTATGTAAGTATCTTGAATTTTAACTTTTGACCATTTATCAATGGTTTCTTCTTGTTTTTTCTGTAATGTTAATTGTTGTATTTTCTCATAATCTTTTGTGAAACTAGCAGTGTGGGCTTCTTCCCTACTTTTAAGTAAAATTATTTTATGCATTTTTTCTCCACCTCTTATTTCATCATAATAAGGTTCTGTAATCTCTCCTCCTACTAAATTACTAACACGTCCGTAAAGTGTAGGATCCATCCGAGTTAAATTAAAACGAGTATCATTAGTTTGAGGATTTAAGATTAAACCTTTATTATTTTTAGTTTCTTTATCTTCTGAATACTTTGCCACAGCTTCTTCAAAAGTAATATCTCCATTCAAAATAGCTGTTCTAATCCTTGCCAATTCGTCTTTTGAGGCTTTTAGCTCAGATGGACTTACTTTTGGCTGAATTAGAATATGACGAGCATCTCTTTCTTGACCTTTAATTTTTTCAACTTGGATAATATGATACCCAAAACCAGATTCAAATGGTTCTGAAATTTCTCCTTCATCTAAACTAAACGCAACCTCTTTAAATTCTTTAATAAAGCCACTCTCACGTGTAATTGTATACTTACCTCCTGCTCCTTCTCCATTTCCTGATACTGCAGGATCATCTGAATTTATAATTGCTTTAAGGTTAAAACTAAAACCGTCTTCAATTTCCTTTTTTATAACATTAAGTTTATCAATTACCCTGTTTATTTCTTCTTCTGAAGGCTTTACAATTTTAACAATTTGGGCTAATTCAATTTCAGCACTAAATTCAGGAAGGTTATTGTCCTTTTCCAAGTTTTTGAAATAGGTTCTAACTTCCTCAGGTGTAACACTTACTTTTTCTGTAATACTTGATCTTTCCTGACGAATTAGTAATTGCTCTTTTTGAATTTCATATAATTCTTTTCTTAAATCTTCTTCATCGTTAAAACCATACATTTCAACTACCTTTTCTATAGCTCCTAATTGCTGAGTAAAATAAGCTATATTCCGTTGAACTTCACTATTAATTTCAGCATCTGTAACAATAACACTGTCTATTACTGCATGATGAGCAAGTAACTTTTGCAACATGAGTTCTTCTAACATTTCACAATCTGAAATATCCACTTTTCCCTCAACTCTTTGCTGTAGTTCTTTTTTAAACTTATCAATATCAGAATCTAATACGATATTTTTACCCACAACTACGGCAACTCCATCAACTTTTATTCGCTCAAAATTATTATTTCCTACATTCAAACTGTCTTGGGCATAGGTTATCATAAAAAATAGCATAAACGCTATTCCTAAACTGTATTTCTTCATCTTAATAAATTTCAAATTGTTGTTTTTTACTTGCATCATCAATTAATGTCTCTTCAATATTTCTTAATAATAATAATTTTCTTTGATGTAAAATCATCTGCTTAATTGTAGGTGTAATATAACTTTTAGGTGAAATATCATTCCTATCTAATACATCTTTAATCGTGACCAAATATAAGCTTAATGAATCTTCTTTTTGAATAAATTTTCCTTTTTTTAATAACTGTTTTTTATCAACCTCTTTCAAAATTTGAGTTTTAGCTAATACATCACTAAACTTGATCCAAATCGAATCATTTAAATGATATGATTTTAAATAAATTTCTTTAGTTATTAAACTGTCTAAATCATCTTTCTTAGTTGATCTAAATAATTTTATGAGCTCGTTTTTATTTAAAATATTCTTTCCGATTTTAATATATTTTAACTTGACTAATTCTTCGTTTAGTTTAAAGTTCTGTTTATTTTTATCGTAAAATTCATCAATATTATCATTTGTAATTTCAGTGTCTAAATATTGCTTTACAACGGCTTCTTTATAAGAGTTAATGAATAAATCTTCGCGATAACTCTTCACTAGTTCTTCAAATTTTTCTGTACTATTTTTTAAATTAATTTGAGCCTTTGATAATAATAAATGCTGCTTTATCCAGTTATTAATAAAGTTATTTGCTATTATGGCACTATCCTGTGGACTCATATCATTTGCAAAAATACTTTTTAAATCTTCCTTGTATAAGTAGGTGTCATTAACTCTTGCAACCGGCTGCCTAGTATCATTTTTAATTGTAAAATAATCACACGAATGTAAAATTGCACCTAGTATGATTACTAAATAAATACGTTTCATAAATAAATTAAAGTTTTAATTTTTTTATCCTCTTATTTTCCTTCTTATTAATTTTAACCTCATATTTATTTCGAAGTTTGTTAGAAAATAAAACCTCTAAATAATTTTGATATTCAGACATAACAGTTCCTCTTATACTTTGAAGCTCTTTACCCTTATATTTCTGTTCTTTATTTTCAATATAATATGTTGAGATACCCAAACTATCTTTTGCTTTATCCCATACTTCTTTTTCTAATAAATCAAAAAGTAGCAATCCTTCTTTAAACTCTTTATAAGCATCCCTGAAATTAGCATTTGAATCTTCTATATGGTCTTTAAAATAATACAACACTTCTTTTTCAGTAAATGCATCAAACGCTTTTTTAACAGAACTAGCTTTAACCGTTTTTAAATAAGTGATAAACTTGGTTTGTGGAATTGAATCACCATTAATATTTAGTAAATTTTTATTAAAATTTTCAGAATGAGTATCCCAATCCTCATTATTAAACTGCTCAAGGGCACCATTATCTACAATAACGCTATATTGTTTAAACAATTTATTTAGAACAGATTTAGTTATTAAATTAGAACGGGTATCCTTTTCAATTTCTTGCGTTAATTTAGCTTCCAATTCCTCAAAACTTTGTAATGGATATTTTTTAATTAACTTCACAATATGCCATCCGAATTTAGTTTTGAATGGTGCTGAAATTTCACCCTCTGTTTTTAATGAAAATGCAACTTTCGAGAAATCCTCAATCATTTTACCGCTTCCAAATTTATTCAATTTTCCACCTTTCATTCCAGTTGCTCTATCTTCAGATACTTTTTTTGCCAATTCTCCAAAATCTATTGAATTATTTTGAAGTAATTTATATATAGAATCTATTCTTGCTTTCGCCAATTCATTTTGATTTTTAAGCATTATATGAGCAACTTCCACTTCTCCTTTGGCATCTCTAATCTCAGAAACCTTTAAAATATGGTAGCCAAATTTTGTTCTGAAGGGCATGGAAATTTCACCTAATGGAGTTGTAAATGCTACATTTTCAAACGGATATACCATTTGCAATGCTGTAAAATAACCTATATCTCCTAAGTTTTCATTTACTGTGGGATCTTTGGAGTATTGCTTTGCAACTTCTCCAAATTCAACACCAGATAACACCAAATTCCTAGCCTCTAACAATTTATTGAAAGTTTCTAATGTATCTTTTGGTGTTGCATCTTGGTTAAGAAAAATTAAAATATGACTAACGCGCACCTCTTTTTTTAATCTTGCATAAGCTTCTTTTACCAACTTTGCTGTTACTTCCTCATCCTTTAAATAAGGTTTTACAAGATTGTTTTTATATTGATTTAATTCATTTTTAAACTTTTGAAAAGTATCGAGCTTAATTAATTTTGCCTCTTTTACTTTTAATTTATAATCAATAAATAACTTTAAATAATCATCTATACTAGTCTTATTATCAGTTACTAAACTTAAATTTTTTTGATATACTTTTATAAATTCATCAGAATAATAAGGTTCTCCATCTATTTTAAATAAAACATGACTATTATCTTGTGAAAAAACTTTTAAAACTGTAAAAAGTACTATTAAAAGTATATACTTTAATTTCATTTATTCAACTAATTTATATGATTCATTCGAAAAGTAAAACACTCATTTTAAATAAAAAACATTGCAATTTATTATATATTTTTGAAGCCTGACGTTAAAAGAATCACAAAGATATTATACCTTCTACTTTTTCAGCTTGTTTGTACTTTAAAATAATGTCGTCTGCTTTTTTCATAACAACAAGTACTGATATACTAATATATTTACCTGTTTTAGAAGAAGTTTTCGTAATTACAGCACCGGTAAAATCAAATAAATCTTCTACCTGCTTAATTTTATCATCATCTGAAGGAACTATAAACTTGAAAAGATATTTTGAAGGAAATACAGTATCTTTCTTTAATTTTTTCTTTAATTTTTTATAAAACTGATCTCTTTTATCCATTTTTATCTATGATAATTACTTAAACATGTTAAGCATTAACTTTTGTTAATATTTAAATGACAAAATTACATGAATATTTTAGTATAATTTAATGATTCATTTATTTTTGTATTATGCAACAAAAAATAGTAATTACAGGAGGGCCTGGAACCGGAAAATCTACCATTATTGAGGAATTAGCAAAGCGAAATTTTACTTGTATGACAGAAATTTCGAGAGAAGTTACCTTAAATGCTAGAAGTAAAGGTATTGAACAATTATTTTTAACTAATCCATTACTGTTTAGTGAATTATTATTAGAAGGTCGAAAAAATCAATATTTAGAGGCTGCCAAAAAAAATAACGATATTGTTTTCTTTGACAGAGGTATTCCTGATGTTCATGCTTATATGAACTATATAAGTATAGATTATCCAGATACATATATTACGCAAAGTAATTTATATAGATACAACTATATATTTCTAATGCCGCCTTGGGAAGAAATTTATATTTCAGATAATGAACGCTATGAAAATTTTGAGCAAGCTTTAGCTATTCATAACCACTTAGAGCGAACTTATAAAGAGTTAAACTATAACATTATAGAAGTTCCAAAGGGAGATATAAATGAAAGGGCCAATTTTATATTGAATGCTATTCAACTATGAGTTCACCTCTAGAAATATTAAAAACCTATTGGAACTATTCAGAATTTAGAGATCCACAAGAAGAAATAATTAAAGCTACTTTACACAAAAAAAATACAATTGTTTTATTACCAACAGGTGGTGGTAAATCATTATGCTATCAAATACCCACGCTACTTTTGGATGGTGTATGTATTGTAATTTCTCCCCTAATTGCTCTAATTCAAGATCAAGTAAATAGTTTAAAAGAAAAAAATATAAAGGCAATAGCGTTAACCTCTCAACTTAGCACTGAAGAACTTATTATTGCTTTTGATAATTTGCAGTTTGGTGGTTATAAGTTTTTATACTTGTCGCCAGAAAAATTACAATCTGCATTTATTCAAGAAAAAATTAAACAATTAAACGTTTCAATTGTTGCAATCGATGAAGCACATTGCATTTCTGAATGGGGACATGATTTTAGACCCTCTTACTTAAAACTAAAAATTTTAAAAGATTTACATCCTGAAGCAACTTTTATGGCTTTAACCGCAACCGCTACTGAAAAAGTTCTAAACGACATTGAAACAAATTTAGATATAAATAACCCGATAACTTTTAAAAAATCATTTAAGAGAAATAATATAAACTATAGTGTTTTAAGTACTGAGAATATCTATGGAAAATTACTTCAAATTGCATATAAAATAAAAGAGTCCATAATTATTTATACAAATAATAGGAAAGAAACTGAAGAAGTATGTGCCATGCTATTAAAAAATAACTTTAAGAGTAGTTTTTACCATGGCGGTCTATCCTCTTCCGAAAAGGAAGCTTCATACAATCGCTGGATGTCTAATGAAACATCTATTATGGTTGCTACTAATGCTTTTGGAATGGGAATAGATAAACCAGATGTTAGAGCTATTATTCACATAAACACGCCTGCCAGTCTTGAAAATTATATTCAAGAGTCCGGTAGAGCTGGAAGAGACGAAAAGGAATCCTTTTCTTTAATTTTAACGAATAACACAAATTTATACAGTGCTTCAAATAATTACACATCTAACACTCCATCGTTTAAATATATTAAAAGAGTTTACGAGCATTTAAATCAATATTTTAGTATAATTCTGGGTGAATTACCTACCCAATTATTTGATTTTTCATTGCAAGAATTTTGCTACACGTACCAGTTGAAATTATTAAAAACCTATAATTCAATAAAGGTTTTAGAGCGCGAAAATATTTTACGCTTAGATGAAGATTATAACAAAAAATCTACAGTAAAATTTTTAGTGTCAAGTAATCAAGTATTTGATTTTATAAGCAAAAACCCATCTAAAAGTAGTTTAATAAACTTAATTCTAAGAAGTTATGGTGGTATTTTTGAACATTTTATTACAATCAATGAATATGGGCTATCAAAAAAATTAAACTGTTCAAAAAATGATGTTATTAATCAATTAAATAATTTGCATTCAAATGGCATCGTACATTATTCTCATGAAAACACAAATTCAAAATTAACTTTTTTAGTAAATAGAGATAGTGAATATACAATCAATAGTATTTCCAAAAATATTGAACAACAAAATAAGTTAAAATTAGAAAAATTAAATGCTGTAATTTCATACATAGAAAATAAAACTACCTGTAGAAATATTCAGCTACTTTCGTATTTTAATGAAACTACAACCGAAAATTGTGGTACTTGTGACATTTGTAAATCTAAAAATCTTGAAAAAGTTGCATTAGAAAAAGTTTCAATTCGTATTAGTAAATTATTAAAAAATAAACCTATGTCTTCAGAAGAAATAATATGTATATTAAATTTTTCTAAAGATGAAGTTTTAGATTCATTAAAAATTCTTCTTGAAAAAAATAAAATTGCAATAACTTCGCAAAATAAATTTAAAAGCAACCTTTAATGAGAGATTTAAGAATTGTATTTATGGGGACACCAGACTTTGCTGTGGCAATTTTAGACAGACTAATTCAAGGAAAGTTTGATGTAGTTGGTGTTATAACAGCCCCAGACAAACCAGCTGGTAGAGGTAGAAAAATGAATGAATCTGCAGTAAAAAAATATGCTGTAAAAAATAACTTAAAATTATTACAGCCTACTAATTTAAAAAGTGAAGAATTCATTCAAGAATTAGAAGCTTTAAACGCAAACTTACAAATTGTTGTAGCTTTTAGAATGCTACCAAAGGTGGTTTGGCAAATGCCAATATACGGCACTTTTAATTTACATGCTTCTCTATTACCTGCTTATAGAGGTGCAGCACCTATAAATTGGGCAATTATTAATGGTGAAACAAAAACTGGTGTCACAACATTTTTTATTGATGAGAAAATTGATACTGGAAATATTATTTTACAACAGGAAGTATTAATTAGAAATGATGAAACGGTAGGTGAATTGCATGATAAATTAATGAATGTAGGAAGCGAGTTAGTGGTAAAAACTGTAAATCAAATTCAGCAAAATACTATTAAAACCTATAAACAACCTAAAATTGAACAAAAGCCTGCTCCAAAAATTTTTACTGAAACTTGTAGAATAGATTGGACAGCTCCAATAAATACTATATATAATTTGATTCGAGGCTTAAATCCATATCCTACAGCCTGGACAATTTTAACAAATGATGATGAAGAAATTAAATTAAAAATTTTCGATATAAAAAAGGAGGTTTTATCACATCAACATTTTTTAGGCACTATTATTACTTCTAAAAATGAAATTAAAGTTGCAGTTACTAATGGATTCATAAAAATTGAAAAACTTCAACTTGCTGGTAAACGAAAAATGGATACTGAAAGTTTATTAAATGGATTTTCATTTTCAAAAAATGCTCGAGTGCAATAACCCTATATTTTAAAGGGCTTAGCGCTTTTTAATGATATTGACCTCCGGTTATTAACATTTCATGTCATTTATTAACAAAAAAGGCATTTTTTTTAGTTAAAACTTGCATAAACCCTTATTCCGTATAACTTTGTTAAGCTTTTATAAGCAAAAAATGTTTAACCAATTAATTTAAAATTCAAGTTATGAACAAATCAGATTTAATTGATGCAATGGCAGCTGATGCTGGTATCACAAAAGCAGCGGCGAAAGCAGCACTAGAATCGTTAACAGACAATGTTACTAAAACTCTTAAAAAAGGTGGAAAAGTAGCTCTAGTAGGATGGGGAACTTGGTCTATTTCTAAAAGAGCAGCAAGAAGTGGTAGAAACCCTCAAACAGGGAAAACTATTCAAATTAAAGCTAAAAACGTTGTTAAGTTTAAAGCAGGAGCTGGATTTAGTGATGCAGTGAACTAAACACATAAGAATACATTCTTATTCTAAAAACTCTCTAATTCTTTAGAGAGTTTTTTTTATAGCTATTTTTTTTTATATTTAAAGAAATTAATATAATTATGAATGTTCACAATCCATCTAAGGGTAAATTGCTAATTTCTGAGCCATCTATTTTGAATGATAAATCTTTCAATAGATCAGTCATATATTTATCTGAACATAGCACGGAAGGATGTATTGGTTTTATTATAAATAAACCTACAGAGTTTATTCTTCAAGATTTAATTAATGATATTAATTGTGATTTTAAAATTTACAATGGAGGACCAGTTGAACAGGAAAATTTATATTTTATTCACAAACTACCTCATTTAATTCCTAACAGTGTTCAAATAGATAATGGTATTTATTGGGGTGGTGATTTCGATATTTTAACAAATTTATTAAATAGCAATACCATAAAACCTACCGATATAAGATTTTTTCTAGGTTATTCTGGTTGGTCTATCACCCAATTAAATGAAGAGTTAGAAGAATCAACCTGGACTGTTGTTGAAAATAAATATCCTAATATTTTACAAGTTAATAGTGACAGTATTTGGAAAAATCAATTGTTAGAATTTGGAGGTGAATATAAAATTTGGGCTAACGCCCCAGTAAACCCAAATTTAAACTAGCTTTTCAAATTCCAAAGTCAACTCTTTTCCTACTTTAGTTTTAAAATTAGTCTTTTTATAAGTTGTAACAACTTGAATACCAACAATTACATTGGTTATAAAAATCTCATCAGCTTTCTGCAAATCAAAAGGAGATATTACACCTTCTTCTAATGTATAATTCTCTTTCTTTGAAATTAGTTCAATAATTTTTTTTCGCACTATTCCCTTAATGCATCCCGAATCAATTAACGGTGTTTTAATACTTGTTCCTTTTACTATAAATATATTCCCATTAATAGCTTCTACGACTTGTTTTTTTTCATTAACTAAAATACAATTATCAAATTTATTTTCAGAAGCATAGATACTTGCCAACACATTTGTAATTTTATTGGTAGTTTTAAGTGTAGATAATAAGCCAGAATATAAATAATAATCTTTGAATAAATCAATTTTATACTCTTCTTTTCTATTGATATTTAAAGGTATAGTTTCAATTAAATAACTTATTTCATTTGAAATTGGCTTATATAAACCACCATCTTTTCTATAAACAGTAACTCTCACTCTGGCATCTTCCAAATTATTTTGAATTAAAGTAGTAGTAATTTCTTCTTCAAAAAATTCCAGTGTAAAATTCATTGGAATCTCCATTCGAAGCATCCGCATAGAAGCCATTAATCTAAAATAGTGATCTTCAATAAAATAGCATTTTAAATCTTTAACTTTTATAGTCTCGAATAGAGCATCTCCATATTTAAAAGCTCTATTAGTTGTATTTAAAACACCTTCTAATTGATTAATTAATTCTCCATTTAAATTTACCATATCTTAAAATTTCGATGCAAATTTACATAAAAAAACCTTGAATTTCTTCAAGGCTTTTTTATATATTATTTCAATTTATACTATGCTCCTATTGTGTGTTTTAGTTCATCTATTTGATTCTCCCAAAACATTTTAGATTCTTCAATTTCATCTTCTTCAGCAAAATCAGTAACAATTAATGAAACATCTTTAGTTATTTCATCAACTTCGACCCTAAATTCAAAATAACTTTTATCATCTTCACCGTCTAACCATTTAAATTTAATTTTTTCATAAGGTCGCTCTTGCAACACTTTTGCTTTTTCTTCAGATCCATCCCATATAAAAGTAAATGTTTCTCCTCTAGAATTAACATTATCTGCAAACCATTCCGACAGCCCTGAAGGCGTACCAAAATATTGATATAGCATATGAGGAGAAGCGTGAATTGGGAACTCTATTTCAAATTTTATTTTTGTAGACATATTCAATTATTATTGTCACAATATATATAAATATTCTATTTAAAAAAAATTTAAATTATTAAAATAAATTATGGCGATAACTATTTTATTTTTTATATTTGCAGCCTCTAATAAATGGCGTGGTAGCTCAGTTGGTTAGAGCGTCGGATTCATAACCCGGAGGTCTGCAGTTCAATTCTGCATCACGCTACAAATTTAAATCTATAAAAACGAACAGTTTAGCTTTCTAAACTGTTTTTTTTATGTCTAATTTAAATGAAATTATTACCTTTAACTTCGAAAGTGCATACGATTGTGCATACGATTTGTCAATGAAAAAGAATTATTCCCCGCCAAAACTATATACTGCCAAAGGTGATTTAAAAAAGCGTTGGTATGTGTATTTTTCTTTCCGAGACCCTAAAACGGGAAAGCTAAAACGAGTGACACCTTTTTATGGAGAAGCTCATAAATACAAGACGAAAGAAGATCGACTTTATGTATTGTCAGCTTACAGAAAAAAAATTCTTGAATTACTAAAAAAAGGATACAATCCTTTTGAGGATAATACGGAATTACAAACCAAACAAAAAGAGTTAGCGAACACTAAAAAAATTGCAAGTAGAAAAACTGAACCTACAACTAAGGTTCAGCCTAAAGTTACAAAGAAAAAACCTGTTGCAATTCATGAAAAAACTATTAAAGAAGCACTAGATTTTGCACTATTAATTAAGAAAAACATTGTAACCGCTAGTACTTATAACGCATATAAAGGGAAAGCGAAAGCATTGCAAGTATTTATTACTAAGAACTATGCTGGTATTACACATATACATTTATTAACTAAAAATATAATGGTGCAATTTTTAAATGATGTATTGCAACGCACCAGTCCTAGAAATAGAAATAATTACCGCTTGGAATTAAGTAGTTTATTTCAAACACTGGAAGACAATGAAATTATAGTTTCAAATTTTTTAAAGAAAATCCCAACTTTAAAAGCAATCCCAGAAAGAAATAAAACGTATACAAAAGAAACTCAAGAAGCTATTTTTAAGTTTTTAGAAACCAAAGATCCTACATTACTATTATACATAAAATTTATATCATATAATTTTCTTCGACCAATTGAAGTATGCAGATTAAAAGTTGGTGACATAAATTTAAGAGATAAAACTATAGCATTTAAAGCAAAAAATAGCCCTTTAAAAACGAAGATTATTCCAGATATTCTAATAGATGAGCTTCCTGATTTATCAAATTTGGATAGAAATAATCCTTTGTTTACAATTCACGGTTTAGGAAACTCTTGGAAAGCAACACCTCATAATAGAAGAGACCATTTTTCAAAACGATTTAAAAAAGTTGTAAAGGAACATTTTAATTTAGGTGCTGATTATACATTATATAGTTTTAGACACACCTATATTACAAAACTCTATAGAGAACTTGTGAAAAACTCATCTCCTTTTGAGGCTAAAAGTAGGTTGATGTTTATCACTGGTCATAGTTCTATGATTGCATTAGAGAAATATTTACGGGATATTGATGCTGCCCTACCCGATGATTATTCTGAATTTTTAAGAGAAAAATAAATGAAGGAACAACAAAATACTTTTTTTCTAAATGAAATGATAGAAACCTTTCTTCATAATTTTATTTATTACATTCCGAGTGAAATTATTCTAGATGGAGTATTAGAGCAAATTGAAAATGAAATTGAGGATGATTTCTTTGATGAGCTATCAATTTTTGATAATTATAATGGAATTGGCATTTTTAATAATGAAGATGCTATAGAAATTAATACAAGACTTTTAGAAAAACGTTCTTTACTTGAACAAAATATTTTTAAACTTTTAGAAAAATCTACAGAGCTTAGTTCATCTGAATTTCAGTTCATTATTAATAAATACTTTGATCAATTAATACTCTATTTATTTTTAACAAAATGGTTGACAGATAATTTAAAAAAATATAATAAGGAAGTACTTCATATAGCGCTTATTGGTGCATTCAAACTTCAACACGAAAATTTTAATGCTCATTTAAGAGATTTATATACCAATTTTGAAAACTTACTTGACTTAGAGAAAGAACACGATTTTTCTATCGTTAATTTTGTGATGATCCATGTGCCAACTATAGTTGCTACATACTCTAAAATCTTGGATAAAATATCAGATAAAAATACTACTGAACAAATTGAAGAACATCATAAAAAAGAATTAGAGAATAATAAGCAACTAAAGAAAAAGATATCGAAAAAGAAAAAAATACGACCTCAAATAAATGATAGTGAGATTGAAAAATTGATTTTAGAACGCGTATTTAAAGTTAAAATAGATTCCTAAAAAAATAAAAAAAAGTAATTATGCGTCAAACATACGTTTGTTTAACGTACAATATTAAAAAATTATGGAAAAACACTTATATATATGTGAATTCTGCCAAAAAGAATTTGAACCAACAAGACGTAAAGTACAAAAATTTTGTTCTGCTACTTGTAGAAGCAAAAACCATCATCATAAAAATAAAATGACGAATAGTACTTCTAAACCAGTGTTATCAGACACTCTTAATGAACCAAAGAAAAATACAATTGAAAAAATAAGTATATCTGGAGTTGGAAATGCTGCACTAGGAACTTTAGCGGCTAATACTGCAACAGCATTTGCTAAGGAAATTTTTGCTACTGAAAATAATAAACCAGCAACAAAAAAAGACATACAGGAATTAAAAGACTTGATAAATACACGTTACTTTGAAGTAAATAATATGTCTACTGATGCTTTTGGTAACAAACCTTATTTTGATTTATCAACAAATAAGATCGTCTATTATAATGAGCAACTACAACGATTTGAGTTGCCCTTTATGGATGTATAAATGTTTAATTATTATTTTGTTATTTAAAACTATTCAGAAAACCTTGTCTTTTATTTCTTGACACTGGTATTTTTGAATTATCAGATAATAAAACATAGCCTTCATTAAAGTATTTTTCGATATGGTCTAAATTTATTAAATGTGATTTATGGACTAAATAAAAATGTTGAGACTCTAATAATTTATTGAAATGACCAATACTGTTAGAACTTAAGATAGATTTTCTTGCTTTGAAATGTATAGTAGTATAGCCATCAGTTCCTTCACAATGTAAAATTTCATTAATTTTTACAAATTCTAGTCCATCTTGCGAAGGAATTACAATTTTCTTATTTTGAAATTTTTGAACGCCTAAATTTTCAATAAGTAACTTGTTTTTTTCTAATGCTGTTTTGTCTTCAATATTTTGAATGGCTTTATTAACTGTAATAACTAAGTCTTGATTGTCTATGGGCTTTACCAAATACCCTATAGCGCAATTATTTATTGCTTCAATAGCATAATTATCAAAGGCAGTAGCAAAAATAATTTCAAAATTTGGTTTTTCTATTTGAGAAAGAAGATCAAAACCACTCATTTCAGGCATGGCAATATCTAAAAAAACCAATTGAGGACGTAATTTTTTAATTAACCCTATCCCCTCTTTTGGACTTTGCGTTTCTGCGACAACCTTAATATTTGGACACAAACGATCTAATTTATTTTTTAGAATTGCTAATGCTTTCCGCTCATCGTCAATTAAAATAGCGTTTATTGTCATTTTATTAATGAATTTGTTTAAAAGTTAATGTAACAATGGTTCCTGTTTCTTTGTTTTCAATTTTAGAACGATCTTTTATTTCATATTTAATATTCCATTCTTTACTTTGATTTAATAAGTCTAATCGTTCTTGCAATACGGCTGAAGAATTAGATTTATAATTTTTTGAAGATGCCTTAAAAATAGCTTTCGCTTTATTTATGCCAATACCATCATCTTCAATTATTACTTGAAAGGTGTCATGATAATGTTGCTTAAAAGAAACCTTAATCAAGCCATTCTCCATTTTATGAAAAATTCCGTGATTTACGGCATTTTCTATAATAGGCTGCAACAACATTGAAGGTATTAATTGATCATCTACATCAATTTTATCACAAACTGAAATAACATAATTTAATTTTTCTTCAAACCGTAGTTTTTCCATTTCTAAATAACTGGTTAATAAATCCAACTCTTCTTTTATGGTTACAGTTTGCCGTCTGGAGTATTCAAAGAATAAACGAATAAGTTGTGAAAACTTTGATAAATAATTTTCAGATAATTCAACTTCATTGCGTTGTATAAAATACTGAATTGCATTAAGTGAATTATGCACAAAATGTGGATTCATTTGGCTACGAAGTGCTTGTAATTCTAGCCCTGCAACACGTTTTTCTTGAAGCATTTTTTCTTGAGCCTTCTTTCTAATAGTTTGAATAATAACCTTGTTAAGCCTTACAAATAAAAATAATAACAATATTAAAAATCCTATTTTTGCAAATGTAGTTTGCCACCAAGCTGGAATAACATTTAAATATTGCCTCGATATTATTTGGTTGTTATGTTGATCTGTAGCAAGTACTTCAAAAGTGTATAATTTAGGTGATAAATTAGAAAAATTAACTGTTTTAGTTTGTGTGTTTGTCCATTTTTTTTGAGTAGGCAACAATCTATATTTAAAAGCTATATGTTCTTGGTTTACATAATTTTGCAATGCAAACGTAATAGCTATATTATCGCGAGCACCGTTTTTATAGCTTAAAGTATCATTTTTGGTTTTAAAATAGAGTTTGGGTTGCTGCTTATAAACAGTGCTTTTAAGATTCAATCTAACCAAACCTAAATCGCTAGCAACATACAATAAACTGTCCTGTTTATAAATATCATTAGTGTTATTTTGCAATAAACCATCAGCTTCGTAAAAGGCATCTATTGTATTAGATTGTGTTCCTCCTTTTAGGTTTAATTGTATTTTTTTTATTCCTTTTTGGGTGGCTAACCACAGGGTATCTTCCTCTTTTAAAATACTTTTAATGGACAACCCATCGGTTTCATTTAAATGGATTAGTTCTTTATCATCAAATAAATAAACACCTCTTCCATCAGTACCAATTAAAAGTTGTTCTCTTATTGCTGATAAAAAACTTATTGACACGTTGAGTAAATCATTTTCCAATTTTGGTCTTACCAATGAATCACCAGCAAGTTTAAATAAACCATCACTACCACCAACATAAAGTTGATTACTAAAGAATGCTCCATTTTTTAGGCCTGATTTTTGAACTATAACCTTTGAATACTCATCTCCTTTAATCGTTTTTACAATTCCTTGACTAGTTATATAATAATAACTATCATTGTGATAAACTATATCTTTAGCACCAGAAGTATTACCATTAATGAAAAGATTATCTTTAGTATTTACAAAATTTAAGACTTCAAGGGCATTATTTTTTAAAATATATGATTTATTAGCAGTAACAAATAGATGTTGATTTGAGAGGTCGTATTTTTTCATTTGATAAATTTCACTATGAGGAATATTAAATTCTAATAAAGATTGAGTTTTGTTAGTTCTTACATCTAACTTATAAAACCCTTTATTATTAATACCTGCATACAAATTATTCTCAATTGCATTAATTTTCTGAACCTTTAAGTTGTTAAAATAAGTGTTAGTTTGTAATTGTGTATTAGGAATAAGTGAAATACCTTTAGAAATACTGGTTAACCATACATTACCAGAACTATCTTGATAACTATACTGCCCTAATTCTTTTGAAAATGAATATTTTTTCTTTACGTTTAATTGATAATCAAAAATAATTAAATGACCTGGAATGCTAATTTGAAATTCATGGGTTAAACTTTTGCATTTAAAGTATTTGTGTTTTTCACTACCAATTAACTCTTTATAATTTATAAACTGTGTAGTTTTATTATTAAAATTTATAAAAAGTACACCTGTATCAAAGGTAAAGAACGCAATTTGATTATACATGAGTCCTGTTTCAATAATTTGAGCACTGACCAATAAATTTTTATTTTCAATAGGTATAGAAATAGTATGTTTAAACTTAAAATCCCAATCATATACCAAAATTTGATTATCTATTAAGTTTAAAATAACAAATTCTTTGGTTTGAGGGTTTACAAGACTACTAAATTTCTCAATTTCAGTTAAACCGTATTTACTTATAATTTCTAATGATAATTGTTTAGATTTTTCAATGTTAAACCCATCATTTACTAGTTGGTTATTCTTCATAGTTTTAATACCATTACTGTAAAACCATAAATTATCTGTTGTTTTAGAAATAAATCTAGGAGTTAGTACCTCTTTATTGTTTGTTGCAAATTTATAAATACTATCTTTTTTTATATAACCCTGATATGCACTTTTAGAGAAGTACCATAGTCTGCCTTGGTAATCAGTTTCTAGCTTCCAAGTATCATTGTTTGGTAAACCATCTTTTATAGTAAAAATTTTAAAATTTTCTCCATCATATTTTACGATACCTTGTTTGGTTGCAAACCACATAAAGCCATTGGTGTCTTCTGCAAGATCATAAACATGGTTGGTGGGTAACCCCTGTTTGGTTGTATAACGTATGGGTTCTTGAGCAGTAAGTTTACTACTTATGATAATTAAAAATAATATTGCACGATAATTTTTCACATTTTAAAGATAGTAGTTTTTTTATTTAATGTCCCTTTTCATTTTTTCAGTTTCTTGAACAAAATCTTTGTAACCTTCTAAATTACTTTCAAAATCTGCTCTACCAGAATGTATCCCTTCTTTGCGAGACGATAATCCTTTTTGAGCTAATTTATAAACTTGATAGGGATCTTTTATAAATCTAAATCTATCATAAGCTGTTTTGCTACCGCGTTTTCTACTTTGTGTTATTCTACCAGTATCCATTAAAATTGTACCTGAACCAAATAGTTTTCCAATTAAATCAACATTCACAAAAGAACTTTTAATTTGATCATAATAAATAGAACGTATATCCGCTCCAATAATCCCTGATTTTATTATGAGGCGCTTGTTTGTTACCAAGTAATCAGTTGCCTTAAAATTCATATAAAAAGCAAATGGAATTAGTACCGAAATACCAATTAAAACAAAAAGAATTATTTTAAATACTTGTGTTGGATTACTTCCTAATTTTACTGTTTTATGCGCAGCAACGTCACCTAAATTAAAAAATAAAAGTAATGCAATAAATAATGCTACTCCTGAACAAAGAAAGGCAATTGTTAATAGTGATTTTAAATCTTGCTTACCACTCCACAGTACTTTCTCTTCAGTTTCTAATATATATTCAATTTCTGGATTCATTTTTTTTAATTTTTGGCCTTTTCATTGGCATCATCAATCATTTTTTGATTAGGCTTTATTGATATATTTACACGCCTATTTTTAGCTCTACCAGTTGATGTATTATTATCAAATACAGGTTGAGTTTCTCCAAACCATAATGTAGTTATACGATCTATATTAATACCTTTTTGATAAATTAAATAATTGGTAACAGATTGGGCTCTAGATTTCGATAAATTTAAATTTGATGAGGCAGTTCCAACACTATCAGTGTGTCCTTCTACTATAATATTGGTATCGGTATATTCTAGTAAAACATTAGCAAGTTTATCCAAAGTTTGTTTAGAGCTTTCATTTAAATTCATTTGACCCGTTGGGAAATAAACGCCACTGTTTTCATCAAAAGTGACTATAATCTCGTCATTAATTCGCTCTACTTTGGCACCTGGAATTTCTTCTTCAATTTTTTGAGATTGTTTATCCATTCTGTTTCCAATAAGAACGCCGGCAGCACCACCTAGAACGCCACCTATAACTGCCCCTTCTGTACCTTTACCACCTTTACCTAAATTATTACCCAAAACACCACCTATAACAGCACCGGCAGCAGCACCTATTGCACCCCCTTTTTGTTTATTATTTGCATTTTTAACAGATTTACAACTTGTATAATTTAACGCTATAGTAATCGTTATAAATAATACAATCATTTTTTTTAGTTTTGCTTTCATAGTGTTATTATTTTATAAAATTCATATTAATTAAAAACGGGCTTCCTTCAACAAAAAGCGATAATTGCCATTGCATATTCGTATCAGATAACTGTGTTAGCTTTAAACGATATCCTTTATCATTATTTTCACTTTTTCCCTTTGCATTAGTTGGTTTCAATAAAAAATCATGTAACCCAGTTATTTTGTCTACTTCTATAATTGTAAACTTAAAATAACGTAATTGTTGATCACAACTAGTACTTTTTAAGGTATAAGTACCACTATTATTATTACTTATAAATTGCCAAGTACTGCCTTCGAAACAATTTTGAGCTGCGTCATCAAAAAGTGATATTTTAAAGTTATCTGATTTGTCGTAAGTTATTTGGTTCAAGGTCCAATTTCCTTTTATCACACGTTTGGATTGCCTAACGACTTTTGTACTTCCACATGATGATGTTATTAATAGTAAGATTAGAAAAGGTGTTAATATTTTTAATTTTTTCATGAAATTTTAGTTTAAAAAATTATTTTTATTGGATATTTCCACTCATTTGTCTTTTGATTTTTCCTAAATTCTAAAGTTTTAACATGGGTATCATTTGGATATTCTTTTCCGCTGCCAGCATAATCTTTTTCATTAGGGTTATTAAATGGCGATTTAGTTTTTTTGAACTCCACATCTACTTCCGCTTTAAAGTCGTTTAGCAATCTAATATCTTTAACAGCTACTGCATTAAATTTTAATGTTTTCAAAATTACTGTACCATCAGGTTTTCTCTCCAATATATAGGGTTCTGCAGCTTGTGTAGTAACTATTTTATAAGGTCTATAACTAGTCGATGGATTTGGGATATCTGAACGTAACTGTGTAGTTAAATATCCGTCATTATATAGTTTTGAGTAATAAGATGAGCCATTAGCGATATCACTGACAGATTTTATATAAATGTTAGATAGTTTTGTTTTAAACACCACAGGACTTAAAGCTTCTTTTTCTGCTAAGTGCTCTAAAACGTACTCTTTAGTTAATAATCCCTTGTCATTAGCACAAGAACCAATGAACATAACAAACCCAAAAATTGAAATTAATTTTAATATTTTTTTCGTCATTTTTTATTAATGATTAATTTTAAATAAAATACAATTTAAAACATATTTAGAAGTAATTAATTAATCTAATTTTAGTTTGAAAATTGTTATGTTTTATTTAGATTTTTATAATTTAATGTTGATATTTTTTGGGAAAAAATATAGTATTGATGCAGCCGTCATGGTTAAACCAAAACTTACAAGACCATGAATTAGCGCAATTAAAAAATGAAATAAAAAGGCCATTATAAATAATAGTTTCCAATTCCAATTATTTCTTTTAATAAAAAGCCAACTAAATAAAGTTAATTCAAAAAGAATAGTGCCCCAAGTTATTGAAATGACAACGATTTTGGAAGACAGTAAAAAGTAAGTTAAATTTATTAAACTATCTGAAACACCAAAAATGTTATGGGTAAACCAATAATAAACGGCAGTACCATTTTGCCATTCTGTTACAAATATTTTAGCAACTCCAGCGTGAAAATAGATTATTCCTATTTGCAATGTTATTATTGCATAACAAGACCAAACAAATAGTTTTAATTTTTTATTTTCTCTAATTTTTGGTTTATGCCAATGATTTATTCGATTATCGGTTAAAGCTAATGGAATTATTAATAATGTTAAAATAGATGATATTTGATCACCGCCTTCAATAATTATTCCTGAGAAAGTATAACTTAACGCAACCCACCAATGTAAAAAAGATGTAATTTGAGGTAAAATTCCTGAAATTACTATAATAAGTATAGCAATACAAATCCAGTAAGCAATAATCATGTTATCATTAAACAGATAAAATATACTAAGTTTTTCTATATCAAATATTTGCTGTTTTAACAATTCTCCATTTACTTTAGGGAATAAATTGTCGAACCCAGAAAAAATCAAAGTTAATAATAGGCTGAACGCCAATACAGATCTAGCTAAGCCATAAACATTTGTCCAAGGGTTTAAGGTTGAATATTTATTTATAATAGAATCTAAACTATATTTTAAATCATTTAACATAAATTCTTGCGTAATTGTATGGCATAACTAAATTTTTGTGATTTTTTGACCAAGCCCAAGGAATTCTTTCTTGTTTAACAATAAAATATTCACCAATCATATTTTTTGGATAGAATGAACTCATAATAGTGTCATATTTAATGTTATCAAATTTAAGCTCATTTGGTTTTCCTTTGACCCACATATTTTCATCTATTTTTGAGAGTATTGTTCCTAGCTCTATATTATGTAATCTGCTTTTTCTAGAAATTCCCAAAAAACTTGATAGAGAACTATTTTGTTCAGTTATTTTGACAAGGGAATCATTATGACTTTTGTATACAGTTATTAATTCTTCTCGTGGGTTCCTTGTGAAAAATCCCCATCCTTGAGGTATAACACTAAATATTATTGTTTTATTTAAAAAAGATTTATTGCTAGGTATTGGAAATGAAGCCATAAATATATTTATTAATATAGCACTCCAAAAGATTAAAATAAAAAAAGAAAATAAATATTTTTTCATTATTTTATATTTAATAAGTACAAATCATTAATTAGTATTTCACTATTTAACTCATTACTAGGATTAATACTACCATTAGTAACTGTTACATCAGTATCAATAGCAGCATACCTTTCAATGGCCCAAGCAGCATATACATATGTCATAGCTGCTGCGGCATGAACAGCAACTACATAAGCGGCTGCCACTAATACAATCCCTGCAAAAATACATTGTCCCTGAAAAAAATCTTGATTTAACGACCCAATATTTGCAATGGACAGCGATAAACTATCATAATTTATTGTTCCGTCACTATTTTTATGTTCTTCAATATTAATTTTGCTAACAACCTTGTCTAGATCGTCTTTTTGTTGTTCATTCAGATATTTGTCTAAGGTTGTTTTTAGTAATAGTTCAGCACCAGATTTTAGTGATTCTTCAATTTGTAATTGATTTTTAGATTGAATGCTTTTTTTAAAACTATTAAAATAAGTAGTGTTTTTCTTTTCAATTTCATTTAAAATTTCCGCTACTTTAATAGAATAATTTATTTTATCATCTTGTGCTAGTTTTTTTAATTCTAAATAACTAAATGAATTCAAAATTGAAGGGACATGGTTGATAAAATCACCATGAGTAAAAAAGATTCCTTCAAAAATTTCTTTTCCGGTAAATTCTATAACTTCAGGTTCAAAGGAGTCAGAATCGTTTGAACAGCTAATTGAAAGTATTAAACAAAGAGTCAATAGAATTAAATTTTTAATTTTTTTCATAATTTTATATTTATTTAGAAGGATTTTAAAGTAATTTGATTCTAATTATTTATGGATTTTAAGAAAAAACGATTTATTGAAAATCAAGATTTACTAAGTCTTTAATCATTAGTTCAGTAGATAGGTCGTCATCATGTGGCTGACCTAAAATAATACATACAATAACGTGAAATTCAACAACAATTCCAGCATAGATTTGATGTGTGTATGCATAAGCATAATCAACAACAATTTTTTCGCCTAAGGATGAGCTGAATTTTGTAGAACCTAGCTCAACTATGGCACCTTGTAATTTTTCACGATTTAAAAAGCCATTATTATCTTTAAAATCTTCAATATTAATCTGTTCAACTAAGGAACTTAAGTCTTCTAGCTGTTTTTTAGTTAGGGTTGATTCAAATGTTATTTTTTTTATAAATTCACCTCCATCTTCAATGGCTTTTTGTATTGCAATGGGATTTTTTGATTTTATTATATCTTTAAAATTATTGA